>DAIQOB010000024.1:7357-14893 GCA_036788075.1 Syntrophobacteraceae bacterium | reverse complement strand
TATGTCATAGTTCCAGCTGAAAAAAGAAACAACCGTTAGGGGTGCTCGGAATTCCGGGCTGAGAAAAACCCTTTCTACCTGATCTGGATAATACCAGCGTAGGGAAATGGTTGTGGGTAGAGATCTATCTTGAGCTCGCTCATTAAGCCGTTTCCCCATCTGGGGAAACGGCTTTTTTTATGCCTCGGTGCGCCTGCAGTTGTGCAGATCCGAAAAATTTTTTTTCAATATACGGCTTCGCCCGCCGGTCATGGAGGGAATGGAGCAATTGAATGGATGAGAGAGGTGGAGCCATGATGGACAAGCCTTTGACCATCGCGGGACGTGAGTTTGGTTCACGACTCCTGATGGGAACAGGGAAGTTTTCTTCGCCGGAAGTGATGAAAAGGGCCATGGAGGCTTCGGGGACCGAAGTGGTGACCGTAGCCCTGAGACGGGTGGAGCTGGAGAATCCTCGGGACAGCATTTTGAGTGCCGTAGATCCCGCGCGGTACCTGCTCCTCCCCAACACATCGGGAGCTCGGGATGCACAGGAAGCGGTGCGGTTGGCGCGGTTGGCCCGTGCGGCGGGCTGCGAACCCTGGATCAAGCTGGAGGTGACTCCTGATCCCCATTACCTGCTCCCAGATCCCGTGGAAACCCTCAAGGCAGCGGAAATTCTGGTGAAGGAAGGGTTCGTCGTCATGCCCTATATCCACGCGGATCCCGTCCTGGCCAAACGCCTGGAAGACGTGGGTACGGCCACTGTCATGCCCCTCGGCTCACCCATCGGCTCCAATCGCGGGATTCGTACCCGGGATTCCATCGAGATCATCATTGAAAAGGCCAACGTTCCCGTGGTGGTGGATGCGGGGCTGGGAGCTCCCTCCCATGCCGCGGAGGCCATGGAGATGGGGGCGGATGCGGTGCTCGTCAATACGGCCATTGCCGTGGCAGGCGACCCCGAGGTCATGGCGCGCGCCTTCAAAAAGGGTGTGGAAGCGGGCCGCGAAGCCTACCTTGCCGGGTTGGGGGGCGTTCGCAGGCGCGCCGAGGCTTCCAGTCCATTGACCGGGTTTTTGAGGTGAGACAGCCATGAGCTTTTACGATGTCATTCAGGCTTACTCCTGGGAGGAGATTCGTGCTGAAATCTACAGCCGTACCGGAGAAGAGGTGGAACGGTCCCTCTCTGGGCACGCTTTGAGGGAAGAGGACCTCATGAACCTGCTCTCGCCGTCCGCGGAGCCTTTTCTGGAGGAGATCGCTCGACGCTCCCACCGGCTGACGGAGCAGAGGTTCGGCAAGACCATCAACATGTTTGCTCCCTTGTATGTCTCCAATGTCTGCACCAATCGGTGCGCTTACTGTGGTTTCAATGCGGAGAATGCCGTCGAGCGCCTGACCCTGACGCTGGATCAGGTGGAGGAGGAGGCCCGCGCGATTCACGGCCTTGGATTCCGCAACGTCCTCCTGGTTTCGGGCGAGGCGCCTCAGCTTGTGCCCGTCGAATATTTTGCAGAGGTGTCACGCCGCCTTCGGCCGCTCTTTTCGTCTATTTCCGTGGAGATCTATCCCATGGCCGTCGAGGATTACCGGACCCTCATCGACAACGGTGTGGATGGACTGGTGGTTTTTCAGGAAACCTACCGCCGGGATCTGTACGGCAGGGTGCACTGCGGGGGGCGTAAGCGGGACTACCGCTGGCGACTGGAAACGCCCGAGCGGGGGGGAGAGGCCGGGTTTCGGCGCATCGGGCTGGGAGCCCTCCTGGGATTGGCCGACTGGCGCACCGAGACCCTTTTCCTGGCGCTGCATGCGCGCCACCTGCTGCGGCGTTTCTGGAAATCCCATGTCAGCATTTCCTTTCCCCGGTTGAGACCCGCCGCTGGAGGCTTTCAGCCCGATTTTCCCGTCTCGGACAGGAACATGGTCCAGATGCTGACGGCCCTGCGCCTTTTCCTGCCCGATGCGGGTCTGGTCCTTTCCACCCGCGAATCGCCGTTTTTCAGGGACCACCTGATTCCCCTCGGAGTCACGAGCATGAGCGCCGGGTCGCGGACCGAGCCGGGCGGGTATACCCATGCCGATGCGGCGGAGGCTCAGTTCCAGATCTCCGATGAGCGTTCGCCGTCGGAGGTCGCCGAGGTCATTCGCAGCAAGGGCTACGATCCTGTGTGGAAGGATTGGGATGCGGCTTTCCTGGCTGGAGATGAAGAATGCGCTGTGTGCGGGAGGGCATGCTCCCGGTGACGGGACCTGGAAGCGGGAGGGATGGGATGATGCTGCAAATTCGTGTGAACGGTCAAATGAAAACCTGTCAGGCACCGCTCACCGTGGGGAAGCTCCTGCAGGAGCTGGGGATCCATCCGCGTGCCGTGGCTGTGGAAAGGAATCTCCATATTGTGCCCCGTGAGGCCTTTGACGAGGAGCCCGTGGAAAACGGAGATTCTCTCGAAATCATTCGGATGGTGGGAGGAGGGTGAATGGACAGGCAGGAACGGAAGGCGTTGTTTGAGCGGGTGGACATTTATCCCGTCACGTGCCAACGGCTTTCGGCCGGGAGAACAGACCTGGAAGTCGTGGACGGGATCATACGTGGAGGCGCCCGCATTGTTCAACTGCGCGAGAAGGAATTTTCCGCGCGGGAGATCTACCGCCTGGCCCTGGAGCTCCGAGAAAAGACGGCGGAAGCCGGGGTCCTCCTCATCATCAACAACCATGTGGATATTGCCCTGGCGGTCGATGCCGACGGGGTCCACCTGGGCCAGGACGACTTGCCCGTGGAAGCCGCCCGAAAACTTGCTCCAGAGCTTCTCATCGGAGCTTCGACGCACTCCGTGGCCGAGGCGCTGCAGGCCCGGGATGAGGGTGCGGATTACATCAACATTGGGCCCATTTTCCCTACCAGGACCAAGGAAGGAGTCCATTCTTTTCTGGGTCCCGAGGCCATCCCCGAGATCAGCAGCCGGGTTCACCTTCCCTTCACGGTGATGGGGGGAATCAAGGCGGGCAACATGGACCAGGTGCTGCAAAAGGGTGCCCGCCGCATCGCTATGGTGACGGAAATCACTGCGGCCCCCGATATTGCGGAAACAGTGCGCTCCCTCAGGAAAAAAATCCGCAGCTGGTCTGCCGTCTAAAGCCATGCGCGAGCGGCAGTAAGAATTTCCTCCAGTCCCAGCCCGCAGAGTACCACAGCTAATAGGACGAGAATCAGCGCGATCCAATCCTCCCGGGGGACGCCGGGGAGGCGGAGGGGAAGGTCTTCCCGGTAGCCTCGGGCGGCCAGAGCGAGGGCGAGCTCATCGGCGCGGATGAGGGAACGTCGGAAGAGGGGCAGCACGAAATACTTTGCCCGCTTGAAGGGATTTCTGCGCCGATGGGCCAGGCGTGATCGTCCGGCCATGCCCACCTCGTCCGCCTGGTCCAGAATGAAGGGAAGAAACTTCAGGGTGAGCGTCATCATGAGGGCGATGCGGCGGGCGGGCAAAAATGGAACAGGCTTGAGGAGCCATGCGATGCCGTCCTGCAGCTGGCGGGGGCGCGTCACGAAGGTGAAAACGGTGGCGTAGCAGAGGACAAGGAGCAGCCTCCAGCAGGTGAGGGCGGCAAAGGACAGCCCGGCGTGCGTCATGGGCAGCCAGGGAATTAGACGGGGGGCACTTTCTTCGTAAGACAAAGCCTGCAGGAGAAAGATGATGCCGAGAAAGAAAGCCCAGCCCTTGAGGTCCCTCAGGAGTGCCCGCCCCGGGAGCTTTCCTATCCCCAGCAGGACGAGAAAAAGGCCGGAAAAGAGCGCCAGGGCCGGCCCAGTCATATGGAGCAACCCGACCGTCAGGGCGAGCAGCGCCAAAAACTTGCAGCGGGCGTCCCATCGGTGCAGAGGGGAATTTCCGGGAAAGTAGTGGAATGCTAGTCGGGCAGCCACGAAAGGGCTCGCTGTGGCGGTAAGCTGGTGCAGGGGGGGCGGACCTGGTACTGTTCAAGCTCGGGAACGATGGCATCGGGATTCCCGGAGGCCTTCAGCTCGCCCTTGTACACGATGACGATGCGGTCCACATGGGCGATGACCTTCTCCACGTCGTGGGTCGTCAGGAGGATGGTATGCCCCTCCCGGTGGAGCTGTACGATCTGGCGAAGCACTTGCTGAACGCCCCTGTAATCCAGGTTCACGAAGGGTTCATCGAAAACCAGGATGCGGGAGCGCATGGCGAGGACTCCCGCAATGGCCACCCGCCTCTTTTCTCCTCCGGACAAGAGGTGGCAGGGCTTCTCGGCCATGGCCGTCATGCCCACCGTCTCCAGGGCTTCCTCCACCCGGTTTTCAACCTCGGCGGCGGACAATCCCATGTTTTCAGGCCCGAAAGCCACGTCCTCCCGCACCGTTTCTCCCACAATCTGGCTGTCGGCATCCTGAAAGACCATTCCCACCCGCTGCAATACGTCCCGAGGAGAGTCCACGGTTCCAAAACCGTCCACTTCAACGCTTCCCGACGAGGGCTTCAGGAGTCCGTTCAGGTGGCGGATGAGAGTCGTCTTGCCGCTGCCGTTGGGACCGCAGACCAGGAGAAACTCTCCATCGGGAACCGTCAGGGTGATTCCTTTCAGGGCCTCGGTTCCATCGGGATAGCGGTACCGGAGGTCGTCAATGCAAATCATGCGGAAACGGTCTGCAACTGCCGCTGCAGCATGGGGCGTACGGCGCGGGCCAGCATGACGGCCATGACGGCCTTGATTCCGTCCCCCATGAGAAATGGAAGCATCCCCACCGTGACCGCCTTTGTCCAGGTCATGGCCGTGACGGCCTTGAGCCAGGGGACTCCACAGGCATAAACGAACAGGGACCCGGCGATGACTGCCGCAATGTCCCAACCGGTCCGTCCCGACGACCGTTCAGCGATCCAGCCCGTAACGAAGGCGCACACGGCGAAGCCGATGAGGTACCCGCCTGTGGGGCCCATGAAATGAGCGATTCCGCCTTTGCCCCCTGTGAAAACGGGCATTCCCACGGCACCCACCAGCAGGTAAATGGCCATGCTGGTGAAGCCCCAGCGGCTCCCCAGGAGAAGACCCGCCAGGAGCACAAAGAGATTCTGGAGGATGATGGGGACCGGGCCGATGGGGATGGGAATGAAAGCCCCGACGGCGGTGAGTGCGGCCAGGAGTGAAGCGTAAACGATGTATTGCAGCTGCTTGATGGGCATCACGCATCCTTGAGAAAGGGAACGATACAGGATCGCACTGCTTGTGCCGTGCTCATTGTCAACCTTCAGACGCGATGGAGGTTAACGAAATGCGGTGACCGTGTCAAGAACCGAGAGATGATGCAGCACGCATGGGTGCATAAAATGGGCTTTCTTTCACATGATTCTCTGGAATTCGGGGGGAGAAGAAGATATCTTGAGGGCATATCCGGCACATCGACAGCCCGGACGGGTTGGCTCTATCGGTGAAGCGGAACGACTTGGAGTTTAAAGAGAAAAGGAGAAGAGGGGTATGAAGCGCAAAGCCACATATCGGCTGATGGTTACCCGCAGAGAGATGCTCTATGTTCACGATGAATTTGACCATAGCTTGATGCTGGTGGAAATGGAGGGTGAGCCCATTGAATATCAGGTGGGGATAGCGGGTGAATTTGTTTCCAGGCGCAGCGTGACCTTCCACGACCGAATCCGCGGCACAGGCGAAATGCGTGGGTACGCCATCACCCAGTTTCAGGAGGGAGCCATCTGCAGTTCCTTCCTTGGGCGGCGGGATGCTGCGACCGGCCTCACCCAGGGAACCTGGGAAGTTTACAAAGGCATGGGGAAATTGTCCACCATTACGGGCAACGGCACTTTTACGGTCCGGGCGGGGGATAAAGAGCGCGAGTACATCATGGAGCTGGAGGGCGATTACAAGCTGTAAAGGACTCCTTCGTTGTTGAAATATCGTTTGCCCACCTTCACCTCCGCTGGAAGGGGAAGGATTGCGCTCGTCATTCCGGCTTAAAACATGCCGGAATGACGAAAAATGGTATTCTGGTAACTTCCCAAGTCCATAAAGGTGATGCGAGGCCGTCGCTGGTTACTGCCTGGCCGGGGCCTGCTTGGAGACATTCAGGTCATAGCTGAACAGCGTGCTCTTGGAATCCCACAATTTCAAAAAGTCCTTGGCCAGTACGAGACTGCCTATCAGCTCCGTACTTCCGTTGTTGTCCAGGTCGCCCAGCCGTATGGCGGTCACCATGCCGCTGATGTCCCGGGTTTTCCAGTTTTCCACGAGGCCCAACTGGTCCCATGAGAGGGATACGATTTCGCTCTTGTCAAAATACTTCAGAGAATTGGGTAAAAATCTGGCGGCGGAATCAGCGCTGCGGTTCACGACGATTTCCGGGATCCCGTCGTTGTTGAGGTCCGTGATGACGATGGGAGAGGGTATTGCGTAAACATCAACTGAATTGTAGCGCCGGTCTTCCACCTTCGCTTCGAAGGTGTTGGTGGTGGCGGCGAAAAGCCTGTCCCCCTTCCAGATCTGGTCGCCCGTGGAGCTCAGAATCAGCATTTCATTGGAGGAGTCGATGAGAATGGTTTCCTCCGCATGATCCCCGTTGATGTCAGCCCGGGCAAAATTATAGACATTGCAGCGGCTGGGGAGGTTGGCGGATACCGTAGGCGAAAGGCTGCCTCCTCGCAACTGCATTTCATAGATGTCTCCCCTGAAGGGTCCATCCTTCACGCTCCCTTTCGCCTGTCCGAGGAGCACCTTCCCCCGATTGGGGAGTTCCACGCCGTTCAGGAAGTAGGGGGAGTTTCTAAAGATTTGCTGGAGCTTGCCGCCGACAAACTGAAACCCCATGGAGGCCAGTTCATCAGTGTAGCCGGCTCCGTAAATGTTTTCCGACCCAGCGGGGTTGACTTTGTTGAGCCTCCGCAGGTTGGTGACGTAAATTTCAGCCCTGCCGTCGCGATCCGTGTCGACAAGGGAGACAGAGAGGAACCGGTCCACCTTTTCTCCGTTGAACTTGGCGATGGTCTTCAAGCCCTGAGCCTGTCTGCGGTAAACAGTCACCTCATCCCTGGTGACGGCAACAGCCTCGATCTTGCCGTCTCCGTCCAGGTCTCCCACATCCATCCCCACGATGCCCCCGTTGAAAGTCTGGCTCCTCCAGACGCCGGACTGCCGGAGAGAGCTTTCGGAAGTCACCTCGATGAAATTGGGGTTCAGGTACGAAATCCGGTCCCCACTCTGCATGGCATCGGGGACCAGGATCTCGGGATTCTTGTTGCCGAGCGCCTCGGTGTCGGCTGTGGCAGTCTGAGACATGTCCGTCGCTCTTTTAAAGATTTTCTGATTGATCTGCTGCGCGAACATGTTGACTTGGGGAATCACCTCGTCGTGGCTCTTCGTTTGAGCGTAGAGGGGCAGAGGCTCGCCCGTTCCCGTGACAGGGGCCATCTTGGCGTCGATACTGACGGACTGCCCCATGGCCGTGACACTGCCGAAAAGCACGTAGTCGGCTTTGAGGTTGCTGCCGATTCTGACGGCTTCGGCCTGGGAGAGATCACCCTTGGAGCC
>DAIQOB010000024.1:5431-7257 GCA_036788075.1 Syntrophobacteraceae bacterium | reverse complement strand
CGAAAGAAAACCTTTAATGACATTTGAATTTCTCCTTTGAGCTTGTCTTCTGTCGGATCCTGCGGCAAGAGATACATGGAGGGTCCGAAACAAAATGCTTTTGCCCGTATCGGGACGTGGGCAGCATACTCGATTCCTTCATCTTTGAAAACGGCAATATTCCTTTCTTTTTATCTTGACATTTTATTGTTATTTACGGTACACGTTGTCTCAAACTGTAAAGGGGCTAGGTCTGCACATTACCTACCTGAAGAGCACTTCACGAGAAAGGAGGGCAGAGCAACACTAGAGAATTCGAGTATTTTGGGGCTGATTTGTGTCATTTCATGGAAAGAGTGATGTTAGCTTTTTGAGGAGGAAAAGAGATGAAAAAACATCTGATGATGTTGGTTGCCTTGCTGGTGGCTTTGTGCGTCGCCATGCCCGTTTTTGCGGCAGTAGAGTTCAAATACGGCGGGCAGTTCCGTACGCGTTTGATTACCCAGGACAACCAGGATGGGACCGATGATTTCGATGATAACAAAAACTTCATCGATCAACGCTTGAGACTGTATTTCTACTTTGTGGCCAGCGAGAACCTGCGCGTGGTGACCAAGTTTGAAATCGGCGACACGGTCTGGGGCGATGGCACCTCCAGGATCGGACCGGGCACCGGTGGTGGCGTCGGCGCTGACGCAACGAACATCGAAACCAAGAACGCTTATGTCGAGTTCAATATCCCCGAGACGCCTCTGACGGCTTCCGTGGGTATCCAGGGTATCGCCCTGCTGGATTCGTGGATCATCGACGACGATTTCTCGGCTGCGGTTGTGAAAGCCAATTTCGATCCCATCAAGGTTCAGCTGGGTTACATCGCGGCTCAGAACACGGACGTTACCGATACGAATGAAAACATCGACTCCTATTTCCTGAGCCTCAACTATACTGGCGAAGTCGGTCCTGGGAAGCTGACCGGAACGCTGATCGGCTACTATCAGAATGGTAACAATACCATCGTCAGCACCGATCCTTTGACCGGCGTATATACCCTCAACAACCCTGCGACCCAAGCCGTAAACCGCCTTTTTCCGGATCCCGAGTTCATCGATTCCAATGATCTTTTTGATATTGGCGTCAACTTGGGATACAAGATGGATTGGATGAGCGCCTATGTGAATTTCGTGAAGAATCTGGGTTCCGTCGATGTCACCAATCAGGCAAAGCTGGATGGAGCCGGTGATGCTGATTATCAAGGTTGGATGATCGACGCGGGTGCCAACTTCTTCTGCGGTCCTTTCACCTTCGACCTGGGTGGCTTCTACACGTCTGGCCAGGACCTGAATGACGAAAGCCCCGATGTCAAAGCCTTCACCTATCCTCTGGCTTCCACCAAGTACTTTTCTGAAATCATCGGTGGCGGTATCTTCGATAAGTTTGCAATCGGGCATACCGATGCCAACGGCAAACGCGACTTCCAGTGGACCGGCTATGGACAGCCGCAGAACCTCTGGACCGTCACGGCCGGCGCTTCCTGGCAGGCTCTGGAAAAGACCAAGCTGTCCGCTTCTTACTGGTACTTCGGAACTGCTGAAGACGTTGATACCTGGGATGGCACGGACAACTCCATCGGTCACGAAGTCGATCTCTACCTGACCCAGGGTATCGTGGATGGTCTGACCCTGGATCTGGTCGGCGCTTACCTGTTCGCCGAGGATGCATACACCGCAGCTCAGAGCGTTGACGATGCTTATGAAGTCGGCGCACGCCTGCAGTGGAATTTCTAATCATACCCTGATTAGATGCTGAACTGGAGCCTGGGTGGTCACAAGCCGCCCAGGCTTTTTTTT
>DAIQOB010000024.1:0-5331 GCA_036788075.1 Syntrophobacteraceae bacterium | reverse complement strand
CTATCACTACGTGCTCCGCGAGAGCTATCGGGACAACGGCTGCCTGCGGCACAGGGATTTGATGGACCTGGGGGAAGATCCCACCCGTTATATCGAATACCCTGGGGGCAGCGGATTCTACTTCGATCCCGTGATAGAAGAAACCCTGGAGGAATGCGGGGTGGAATACACCCCAATGGACCTTGAAAACGCTTTTCTGCCTTTCATCGATCCCCATGTGCGCCAGGTCCTGGAAAAATTCAGCCACCACCAAACGATTCGCTCCAAATGGGCGGGTTGCTCCCCAGAAGAACTGCTGAGGCATCAAGAGGTACTGCATTCTTTCGATCGGCGCCGGATGCACTTCCTGCGCACGGGCCGTGTGGATATCGGAGAACTGGAGGGCAGGCCCTGGAAATTCCTCAATGTGCTCCTGGATAAGAGTCGGGACGAAATCGAGCACACCATCGAGGACATGGAAAAGATTCTTCGACCCCATGAAATGAAGCTTTACCTTTACACTGCAATGCATCTGCAGTCATTCTTCCCGGCGCACCTCCTCAAAAATCACCCCATAGGGCTCGACCAGGAAACGGTAGACGCCTGTTTTCTCGAGGAACTGTGCCGACTGAACAAGGATCGTCATTATTTCATGGGGATCGACAGGATTGAGGACGGAGTCCTCCATCCGTACCTGGTCCGGTATGCTTCCATGTATTTCGATCACGAATTCTTCGGGGGTTCTCTGGACAACTACCTGAAGGAATTCATTCGGAGACGCCAGTTTTTCAGGCCTCGCGGCAGCACGGAACCGCAGTCCACCGGGGAAGCCTGCAAGATATTGGGGATTACGGACGATGAGTTCAAAACCATGACGCGCCGGGAATTGATCCGCCATTACAGGCAATGTGCCAAAAAGGCACATCCGGACAAGGGCGGGGATCACGATGCCTTTGTCCGGATGTCGGACGCCTATGAGTGTCTCTTGGCAAAAAAGTGATGCACCCCCCTCAATCCACCCTGGAAAAAAGGATGCATAACGCTACGCGGATGCTCTGTCCAGGGAAAGGGATTATTTCAATTCTCTCTCGAGTACCTCGTGTACGATGGTGTAGGGATCGGATTCCTTGTTCCTGATGCGCCGGCTGAGGTCTTCAAGAGACATTCCCTGGGCTTCCATACGCCCCAGGATGGCCTTGAGGGCTTCGTCTCTCAGGATTTCAATGAGCTGGCTGCGGGCGCGCTTCATCAGGATGCTGTCCAGCTGACCGTTCTCATTGTCGAAGAGATAGGCCCGGTGCTTCATGATGGACTGGTAAAGGTCTTCAATGCCGACGCCCTTGAGGGCCTCAGTCTGCACGATGAGGGGCTCCCAGGTGGTGTCTTCCTTCCTGCGGAGTCCCAGCTCGATGAGGTTGCGGAGTTCACGGACCGTCTTGCGGGAACCCTCGCGATCGGCCTTGTTCACGACAAAAATGCTTCCGATCTCCATGATACCGGCCTTGATGGCCTGAACTTCGTCTCCCATGCCCGGAATGGTCACGAGGAGAGTCGTGTGGGCACTGTTGGCCACTTCCACCTCGTCCTGGCCCACGCCGACGGTTTCTACAAGAATGATGTCCTTCCCCATGGCGTCCATGACATTGATCATGTCATTGGTGGATCGTGTGAGTCCGCCGAAATGGCCGCGCGTGGCCAGACTCCGAATGAACACTCCAGGGTCCAGGAAATGACGCTGCATACGGATGCGGTCCCCGAGAATGGCGCCCCCGCTGAAAGGACTGGTGGGGTCCACAGCCAGAATGCCCACCGTAAGGCCTTCCTGGCGGAAGCGGGTGGCCAGCTGGTCGACGAGGGTACTCTTACCGACGCCTGGAGAACCGGTAAGGCCGATGACGTAAGCCTTGCCCGTATGGGGGTAGAGTTCTTTGAGAAGAGGGTATATCGACGGTACCTGATCGTCGATGTCTCTCAGCAAACGGGCTGTGGCCCGCACATCTCCTGCTATAATTTGATCTATAATGCTCATGGCTTACCTTTTTGAGCAATATCTCAGAGCTGCTCGTGTTTTTACCGCGTCGGCTGTATCGAACCTGGATATGGGAAGGCCGGGAGAAACCAATGCTGTTGACTTAACGTCACCCCGGTGAAAACCGGGGTCCAAAAAGCGTGTATTTTCATGGATTCCGGCTTTCGCCGGAATGACGATAGTGCGTTAAGTCAACAACATTGCCGGGAGAAGCGGGCTATCCTGCGGTGAGAAGTCCGATTCTCCACGACCTGAAAGGACTCGACATCAGGCCTGCAATGCCTGTCTCGGCTTGACGGAAGTTCGCACCCAGTTGATGATTTCCTCCAGCTTGGCTCCAGGTTCGAAAATTTCCTTGATTCCCACGGCCTTCAGTTTTGGAATATCCTCCAGTGGGAAAATCCCTCCGCCAATAACGGTGATGTCCTCAGCCTTGTTTTCCTTGAGCAACTCCATGACGCGGGGGAATGAATACGTATGTGCTCCGGAAAGAATGCTGAGTCCGATGATGTCCACGTCCTCCTGCAGTGCGGTGTGCACGATCTGTTCGGGAGTCTGGTGGCAGCCGGTGTAAACGACTTCGAAGCCTGCATCGCGAAAGGCGCGGGCGATGACTCGCGCACCTCGATCATGTCCGTCCAAGCCAGGTTTGGCAATCAATATACGCAGTTTCCTTTCTTCGCTCATGGAAACGTTCCTCCTAAGTTTAATTGAATAAAGTGTATTTTATCGCAAGTAAATGGTCCGCCCCACCCTCATCCTGCAAAGAGATGTAAGCCTTGTCGTCGTGGGGCTGCACGTTACTGCTGCGTGAACTTAGAATGATCCCGGATCGCTGTAGGTCCCGAAGACATCCCGGTAGAGATCACAGCATTCCTGCTCGGTGGCCCCGGCCCGAACGGCATCGATGAGAGCGGGCATAACGTTGTTTTCCCAGCAGGGAGGCCCTTCACAGCGGCGGCGAAGCTCGTCCATGGCCTTCTGGAACTTCACCTTGTCGCGTCTTTCCTTGAACTGATGGAGCCGGTCGATCTGTCCCTTTTCCAGTTCATCGTCGATCTTCAGAACAAATTCCAGCTCGGGCCGATCCGACGGATACTTGTTCACGCCGATAATGACTTTTTCACCACGCTCCACCTGCTGCTGGAAATGGTAAGATGCGTCGGAAATTTCCATCTGGGGATAGTCTCGTTCGATAGCGGCCACCATACCGCCCAGCTCATCCAGCTTACGGATGTAGGCATTGGCCTCTTCTTCCATCTTGTCCGTCAGCGCTTCGACAAAATAAGAGCCGGCAAGAGGATCGATGACATTGGCCACGCCCACTTCTTCGGCCAGGATCTGCTGGGTTCTGAGAGCGATGAGGACGGCTTGTTCGCTGGGGATCATGTAGACTTCGTCCAGCGAGTTGGTGTGGAGAGACTGTGTCCCGCCGAGGATGCCTGCCAGGGCTTCCGTGGTCGTCCGGATGATGTTGTTGTAAGGTTCCTGCGAAGTGAGTGAGCATCCGGCCGTCTGGGTGTGGAAGCGGAGCAGCATGGACCGTGGGTTCTTGGCGTGGAAACGTTCTTTCATGAGGCGTGCCCATATGCGGCGGGAGGCGCGCATTTTGGCGATTTCCTCAAAAAAGTCGATATGGGAATTCCAGAAGAAAGAAAGGCGCCCGGCAAAGTCATCCACGTTCATGCCGCGCTTGATTCCTTCTTCCACGTAGGTGATGCCGTCGTAGATGGTAAAAGCCAGTTCCTGAACCGCCGTGGAGCCGGCTTCCCGGATATGATACCCGCTGATGCTGATGGTGTTCCAGCGGGGAACCTCCCGTGCGCCAAACTCCATCGTGTCGGTCACGAGGCGAAGGCTGGGCTCGGGCGGGAGCATGAGGGTTTTCTGTGCGATAAACTCTTTCAGGCAGTCGTTCTGGATGGTGCCGCCAAGCTTTTTGCGACTGTACCCTTCATTCTCCGCATTGGCAATGTACATGGCCCAGATGATGGATGCGGGAGGATTGATGGTCATGGAGGTGGTCACTTCCTCCAGGTTGATGTTGGCGAAAAGTCTCTGCATGTCCTCGACGGTATCGATGGCCACTCCGCACTTGCCGCATTCCCCCCGAGCCAGTGGGGAATCCGTATCGTAGCCCATGAGGGTGGGGAAATCGAAGGCGGTACTGAGTCCCGTTTCACCGTGATTGATGAGATAGTGGAACCGCTTGTTGGTATCCTCCGCCGTTCCAAGCCCGGCAAACATGCGCATGGTCCAGAGGCGGGCGCGGTACATGGTACTCTGCACCCCACGGGTGTAAGGGTACATCCCGGGCAGGCCGATGTCTTCGAAGTAATCGTTGTCCTTGATGTCGAGAGGGGTATAGAGGGGCTTGACCTCGAGGTCGGAAATGGTGGAGAATCGTTCCAGGCGTTGAGGCATTTTTTTCAGCGCCTTGTCGTATTCTGCCTGCCATTCCTTGAATTCTTTTTCCGTGCGATCCAGTTCAGCTTCAGTCATCTTGTGTGCCATCGTGTGGAACCTCCTCAACTTTTCGCTCAAGACCGTGCGTTCATGGAGATCAAAACGCGTCCACTGTGAGGTCCTCCCGAAGGGAGGATTGAAAGAAATGGAAACTCAGGTTCAGGCCGACTCGTCTCCGTAAACAAAGACGATCATTCATGGCAGGATTTGCAGAAAAGCGAGAGTGAAAACCGCATCCAACAGAAACCCTGCCCATCCGGGTGGGAATATGTAAGTGTCCATGAAGCGAAGCTATCTCTTAAAGCAGAGGGTTATATATTGTCAAACAAATTTTTCTTGACCGCATCATGGCTCATGCGGTACTAGGAAACTGACTGAGCACTCGCTTTGTGGAAAGGGAAAAGAACAGGCCGGCTTATGCTCGGACAGAGTGACTTTTTCCGTTCTCTGCCGTGTCGGTCGATTTGCATCCCGATCCAACCCCTCCTCAATGCCCTGTTTGGGCTGGTAATACTGTTTAGGAAATTGAAAAGCGGTAGTCTGCGCGGTTTCCAGGCGTCAGGCAGGAAATAGTTGTCTATTCCGGCTATCCATTCGTCCTTCCAGCAGGCTTCCAGTGTCGGCCTTGCGGAAGAAACGGTTGCGTGCATCTATCATACAGACGGCTTTGGAAAGTGGAAAGGAGGTGCAGATTTTCAGTGATTCATACGCGGAACATTGTGGCCGGCGCATTGGTTCTAAATTGTGGCTGAAATTCAAGGCAAGAGGAGGATCTTATGGCGGGTGAACTTCGAGCACGCTGGGGGCAACCCCTGACCGGTATCATTTCTCTGGTGGTTTTTACGTTAGTCGCATGG
>DAIQOB010000023.1:12867-15047 GCA_036788075.1 Syntrophobacteraceae bacterium | reverse complement strand
ACATCCGCCCTGGCCCGCTTCAGGCCCGAGCACTTCATAGCGATGCTCCACGAGCATCGCATCCCCTATCATGAGCGGAGCGTAGGCCAGCTGTTCTGCGATGAAAGCGCACAGGCCGTGGTCGACATGTTTGTTGCCGAATGCCGAAGCGTGTCAGCCAGATTTGTCATGGAATGCCACATTTCCGAGGTACGCAAAAACGGCCTTTTCGTCGTCGAAACCAGCCAGGGCACCTTCCATGGCGAGTCTCTCGTGGTCGCCACGGGAGGACTCTCCTATCCCCAGCTGGGGGCAACCCCTTTGGGATACTCCATCGCCAGGCAGTTCGGGATGAAGGTCACCCCTCTCATCCCGCACTCACGCCCCTCAAGTTCAGTCCCGGAGACCTGGAGGTGCTCGGCCCCCTGAGCGGCATCGCCGTGAATGCCACGGTTACATACAAGGGGTTGAGCTTCCGGGAGAATGTGCTCTTCACTCACAGGGGGCTGAGCGGCCCGGCCATTCTGCAGGTTTCATCCTACTGGGAGCGCGGCAGCAGTTTCACGCTGGACCTTCTTCCCGGTCTCAACGCCCATGCCCTCCTGCTGGAAAATCGAGGGAGCAGGATGCACCTCGCGACACTCCTGGGGCAGCACCTGCCGGCACGTCTCGTGAAAGCTCTGTGTGAGGGCCGTTTCCAGTCCCATCCCCTCAACCAGTACAGCCCCGGGGAGCTCCAGGCCATTGCGCGCAGCCTGCACGGGTGGGAGATAGAGCCCATGGACCGGGAGGGCTTCAACAAGGCCGAAGTGACCCTGGGGGGAGTGAACACCCGGGGAATCTCCTCACAAAGGATGGAATCCACGTCTGTTCCCGGGCTGTTTTTCCTGGGTGAGGTCCTGGACGTCACCGGACAGTTGGGCGGCTACAATCTGCACTGGGCCTGGGCTTCGGGGTTCGCCGCCGGACAGTATGTGTAGGCCGAGGGCCTCGAAATCCACTACAGCTTCGCGAAAGTTTTCATCGAAAATGCAAGCTTTTTGGATCCCGGTTTTCACCGGGGTGACGTTATTTCAGCGCCCACGAGCCTTTCCGCGAGGGAATCGGAGAAAAAGTTTAAGAAATCTGATAGACTCTGTTTGTTCGATGCCATAGGGAGCCACTTCACACTTTCCGAAGCGCGGGAACACGACCCTGCTCCCCTGCCGTTCAGGAGATACCATGGCCCTAAAATACGCCCTCATCCTGGGCCTTCTCTGTCTGTCTCTCACGTCCCCGCCGGCAAATGCCCAGGAACGGGCCGTATTGAGAGGCAGCGAAGTCATCATCGTTTTTGACGGTGTACTGGAGGACTGGGCCAAAACGATTCTGAGGGCCTACGACGACATGCGGGCCAATGTGGAGGGCACCCTGGGGTGGAGGCTCAAATCTCAGCCGACGCTCTTTCTCGTGGCGAGCCCGGAAGACTTCAGGCAGATGAGCGGCAGCCCGTTCATTTCGGCTTTTGCCGTTCCCCAGAGGCAAATGATCGTCATGCTGGCACCGAGGCCCTTTCCCAGCGCCTATGTCTGGAAAGAAACCCTTGAGCACGAACTGTGTCACCTCGTTCTTCACGACCATATCCGTTCGGACCTGCTTCCCAGATGGTTTGACGAAGGGGTATGCCAGTGGGTGAGCGGCAGCCTGGGAGAGATCCTGGCCGGTGGATGGGAAAGCTCCTACCCAGCAGCAGAGCTGCTCAACCGCTCTATCCCTCTCAGTCGCCTGGTAGACACTTTCCCTGCTGACCGCGGAGCACTGCTCCTGGCTTACCGGGAAAGCAGGGAGTTTGTTGAATACCTCGTGACCCGCTACCAAAGGCAGGGGCTTCTCACCCTTTTGAATCGCCTGCGGGAGGGAGAGAGCCTGGAGTACGCGGTTCAGTCGTCCCTGGCCCTGCCGCTCCATGCCATTGAATCCCAATGGCGAGAACAGCGCGGCAAGGGGAGCATTTGGCTCGTTTGGTTCAGCCGGAATCTCTATGAAATTCTATTTTTTCTAAGTGCTCTACTTGCGGTGGGAGCCTTTGTGAGACTATGGCTCAAGAAGCGACGCTATCCAGACGAGGACGACCCCTTGGAATGACATGCGCCCCCACGGGCGTTCAATCATCGTCCGCCCCTTTACCTCATCCCCGGGATTCTCACTATGATCCAGTTTGT
>DAIQOB010000023.1:0-12767 GCA_036788075.1 Syntrophobacteraceae bacterium | reverse complement strand
ATCATCGTCCGCCCCTTTACCTCATCCCCGGGATTCTCACTATGATCCAGTTTGTTTTGAAGCTTGCTTTGAGTCTGACCTTCATCCTCACGGCAACCTATGTCGGCAGGAAGGTTCCATCCCTGGGCGGGCTCATCGCTACGATGCCGTCAACGGCGCTGCTCGTCATGATCTGGCTTTACGCGGAGCATTCCAGCGATCATGCCCTTATGGAGGAGTATTCAAAGGGCGCTCTGCTGGGCATTTTCCCGACAGTCCTCTTTTTCCTGGCGGCCTTCCTATGCTTCAGGAAGCGCCTTCCCTTTTCTTTTGCCTTGTCGGCAGGTTTTGCATCCTGGCTGGTGGGCGCATTCCTCCATCAATGGCTCACCAGGTTTTTCAAACTGTGAGCCGGCTCATTGCCCGTCACCGACAGCGCCTCCGCCGTCGTCGTTGGGGTTCATCAATTCTTCAGGGACCATCCCCTCTTCGGGAGCCTGCTGCACTCCTTCCACGAACTGGCCTGGCGGTGGCTGAACCATCCCCATGGCGGGGTTGTTTTGCTGGGGAAAGCGGTTAGCGGGGTCGTTCCCTCCCATGACCGGCACGGGCTGGCCTCCAGGCGGCATAGCTCCCCTGTTCTGCAAAGGGGGAGGAGATTCCTGCTGAACATTTGGGGGAGGAACGGCGGGCAGGCGCGGAGCGGGAGGAACCACTTTGCCCTCGGCAAACAGGTTCACATCCTCCTGTTTTCCGTCTTTTTCCAGGGTGATGCTTTTGGTATTTATCTTGACGACCTTGTAATCGCCGACCGATTCTCCTTCCTGAATCGTCGTATAGGGAGATTGCCCTTTTTTTTCAGTGCTGCCGGGCATTTTCCCTTTATGGCGGATGATTGCCTTCCGGGTGGCACCCTGAATCATGACGCCGTCCAGTTGGATGGCCTTGAGGGAAACTCCGGGCTGGGTTTTCTGAGGGGGCGCTTCAACCGTTTCGGGGGAAGGGGGCTTCCTGTCCGGCGCAAAGAGGTTTTTATCCACCATCGTCCCGGCAACCCCCCCGGACGTGAAGCCCGCCAGGATGAAAAACACTGTACACAGAAGAGCTAAATGCCGACCTTTTCTCATGACTCTCCTCCGGAATTTCCGTCAGTCCACAATGGCGCTCGGTCAAGCAAAGATATCCTGCTTGGACCGGTTTTGGCAACTCCCCATTTTCAGCGTCAAGGATCCGAAAATCCGGGTGATCCCCCTCCCGGGAGGTGCCGATGCGGTCCCAGCAAGCCGCAGGGGGAATTGTACGACTCAGGAAATAATTATTTTTTATTCAAAGCACTTATGTGCCCGATCCCCCGTCGTGGCAATAAGTTTACTTTTCCCGGCGGATTTGTTAATCATGTAAGCCTCTATCGTTAATCTTTCATGGAGATTAAGCTTATATGCCCGATTCCGCGTCGTTGCTCGGATTGTTTCAAAAGGAATTTTCTCTGCAGGACGATCAGGTCAAGCAATTGCAGAATGCATATTTCACTCAGGGCATTTCGCTGATGGACGCCTTCGAGCAGGTCGCCATCACCGATGAAAACCGGATTCTTCGTGTGCTCGCCGACCGGCTGCAGATCCCGTTGCTGGAACGTGAGGATTATCCCGAGAAACCGGTGCTCCTGGAGGGAGTGTCCATGTTCTTCCTGCGCAAGCACGCTGTACTGCCCATCCAGGTAGACAGCGGGCGTGTGCGGGTGGTCGTGAACAACCCCCTCAATCTTCCCGTCTTGAACATACTGGGGAGTTATTTTGCGGGCATGGAGCTGAACCTCTGCCTCGGGCAGCGAGAAGAGATTCGCACCGCCATCGACCGCCTGTACGGAACTGCGGCGCGAGAGGCGGAAGCCCTGTCCAGAAATGGAGAAGGAAATCTCCTCAATACCGACCTGTTCGAAGAGGACCTCGAGCATCTCAAAGGCCTGGCTCAGGAAGCCCCCATCGTCAGGCTGGTCAATGTGCTCATCTCCCGCGCCCTCGACATGCGTGCTTCGGACATTCACTTCGAGCCCTTCGAACATTCTTTCCAGGTTCGAGGTCGGGTGGACGGGGTGCTCTTCGACCTGGACCAGCCCCCCAAGACCATGCAGGCGGCCATCATCAGCCGTTTGAAACTCATGGCCAATCTCAACATCGCCGAGAGACGCCTCCCGCAGGACGGTAAAATCAAATTGAAATTCGGTAACCGGGAAGTGGACATTCGCGTTTCCACGGTCCCGACCATCTACGGCGAAAGCATTGTCCTGCGGCTTCTCGCCCAGGAATCGGTGGATTACAGCCTGACCTCGGTGGGCATGGATCCCGAGCAACTGAAGATCATCGAAGAGCTGATCGAACGGCCTTTCGGGATGATTCTGGTGACAGGGCCGACGGGGTCGGGGAAGACGACGACCCTTTACGGGGTGCTGAGGAAGCTGAACAACATCACGCGAAAGATCATCACCGTGGAGGATCCCGTGGAATACCAGATCAACGGGATCAACCAGATCCAGGTGAAGCCCCAGATCGACCTCACCTTTGCCAACACGCTCCGTTCTCTCGTCCGCCAGGACCCCGATGTCCTGCTCATCGGTGAAATCCGTGACAAGGAAACCGCCGACATTGCCATCGAATCGGCGCTGACGGGTCACCTGGTTCTTTCCACCCTCCATACCAACGATGCTCCCGGGGCTATCACTCGCATGAGAGATCTCGGCATCGAGTCTTTTCTCATGGCGGACAGCCTCCTGGCCATCATGGCCCAGCGCCTGGTGCGGGTGCTCTGCCCCCACTGCAAGGAGGCCTATCCGGCGAGAGAAGTGGACATGATGCGCATGCGCCAGGTCCTGCCCGACCTTCCGGACTCCGTGACTCTTTATCAAAACAAGGGATGTGAAAAATGCGGATACACCGGCTTCCGGGGGAGGCAGGGCATTTTTGAGGTTCTCCGCGTGAGCGAGGCCATCCGCTCTGCCATTGTGGCCGAAAAATCCGCCGGAGACATTTCCCATCTCGCCTTCCAGGAAACCTACCGTCCCCTGCTCCACCATGGATATCGCAAGGCGATTGAGGGCATCACCACCTTGTCCGAAGTCCTGCGGGTCACGAGTCTCTCCCTCGCGGAATAGTCCATGAGAGTGAATCGTCAGAGCAAGGCAAGGCGCCCGGCAGGCCCAAACCGTTCCATGGCGGGGGATGAGTGACAGTTTATGGGTTATTTTCAATACCAGGCAAGAGATGGGCAGGGTGAGATGCACAAGGGCGTCCTGGAAGCCCTTTCGGAACAGGATGCGGCCAGGAAGCTCAAGTCGGGACGGCTTTATCCCGTCAAAATCAAGGCTGTCAAGAGCGGCAGAGGGCGCAGGGTCCCCGAGGAGCATATCATCCGCTTCTTTTATGATCTCTCGGACCTGCTTTCTGCGGGGCTTCCCCTGGATCGCGCCCTCGCGCTCATCAGCACCAACCAGACACACAAAGTCTTTCAGCGCGTGGTCAAGGACCTCCTGGAGGAGGTTCAGGCGGGAAGCGACCTGTCGGGAGCCCTCGGCAAGTACCGGGACATTTTTGGCGATCTTTCGGACCACATGGTTCGAGCAGGAGAGGCCAGCGGCACCCTGGGGCCCATCCTGAAGCGGCTGGCCCAATACCTGGAACAGCGCCGCACCTTCAGGCAGAGCCTCATCTCCTCCATGATCTATCCCGCCATACTTTTCGGTACCAGTATGCTCTCCATGGTCGTGCTCCTCGTCTATGTCATCCCGAAATTCGCCCAGATCTTTCACGATCTCAATCAGAAGGTTCCACTCCTGACGGAGATACTCCTCCAGACGGGGATCCTCCTCAAAGAGTATGGCTGGGTGATTCCTTTGCTGATGGGTATAGCCTTTTTTGGAGGGCGCGCGCTCTACCGGAATCCCACGGTGCGCAAAAAGATGGATCAAATCCTCTTTCGGGTGCCCTTCACGCGGTATTTCATCGTCCATAGTGAGCTGACACGGTTCTGTCGAACCCTGGGAACGATGCTCCAGTCGGGTGTTCCCCTCCTGCGCGCCCTCAGCCTGGGACAGGAACTGCTCTTCAATACCGTTTTGAAGGAAACCCTCGGGTCTCTTCACAGGGAAATCAAGGTGGGGCATTCCATGAGCAATTTCTTTCGGGCTCAACAGGCCTTTCCTGCACGCATGGGAACCATGCTGCGCATTGCCGAGGAGCAGGGGAACCTGGGCGAGGGACTCCTGGGACTGGGCGATCATTTCGAAAAGGAGCTGCAGCGAAGCCTCCAACGTTTGATGACACTGATGGAGCCCGTCGTGATCCTCGCCACGGGCCTCGTCATCGGAGTGATGGTTCTCAGCATGTTCACGGCAATTTTCGGCATCAACGAAATTCAGTTTTGAAATGAAGACCGTTCACGCCCCGAATCGCCCCGGGGAAACCGCTCCGAGGCAAAGGACAGGCGCGTTATTTTTTTCATGGAAAGGCGGATCTTTCCGATCCACTTATGGAAACGGATAAAAATATGCGGCTCGCATCCTTGAAGCGATCCTCGGGGTTCACCCTCATGGAGCTCATGCTCGTCCTCATTATCCTCACCCTGACCATCGGGCTGATCATTCCCAGGATTGGCGCCGGGTGGAAGCGCATGGAGGACCGGGACCTCCTGCAGGAGATCACTCAGACCCTCAAGAGGGGAAGGCTCCGTGCGATGAATTCCGGGGAAATCATCGTTTTCAGGATCCGTGGCTCCGAAAAGCTTTTCGGCCTGGAGCTTCCCCCAGCGCATCCTATTCCTGAAAATGTGGATGTTTTCGCGGATCACCTGGAGCAAGACCCTGAAACCGGCGACCATGTCATCCTCTTTTACCCCGATGGAAGCATTTCCGGAAGCGATCTGGAGGTGGTATTTGACCAGCAGCGCAGCTTCCGCATTGCGATTCATCCGCTCTTCGGGACCGTTAAACTGTCTCGATCCGAGTCACGGTAATCCATGAGCCTCTCGTCTCTTTTCCAAGGCAGAGCCAAGGGTTTCACACTCCTGGAAGTCATGGTGGCACTGATCGTGGGGACCATCGTTGCCGGCGGAGTCATGGGACTCATTTCGGTCTCTTTGCAGTACAAACAAAGGCTGAAGGAAAGAAGCCGGATTCAACCCGTCCTGGAAGCCGTGGCCCAGGCCATTCTCGCCGATCCGAGACAGGCAGCCGAAGGCAACCTGAACCTGAGCGCCCTGAAGGACGCTCCTCCCGTAGACATTTCGGTGGTCAGAGTGGCCGAGGGGCAGCAAAGCGGCAGCAATCGCATGGACCAGCTCTATCGTGTCCTTTTGGCCTGCAAGGGGCAGATGCTGGAATTCAGCGTCATCATTCCCCGGTCTGAGTTTCAGTGAGGCGGCATGGAATTCTGGAGCGCCATGAGACATCACCCGCGGGAAGGAGCCGTTTTCCGCAGCGGAAGCAACGGAAAGGATAAAGTCCACGGTCAGGCGGGCTTCACTCTCCTGGAACTGGTCCTGGCCACCCTCATTTCCTCTCTTGTCCTGGGGATCCTGGCCTCCGCCCTGACCTTTTCCCTCCGCGTCTGGGAACGTGAGCAAAACCGCAAAGGGAACGAAGCACCGAGCATGATCGAGCTGCTCAAGAGGCAGCTGGCCAATGCGGATCCCGTGAACATCCTTTCCGCAGGTGAATCCCGCCCGTTGTTCCAGGGTGACGAACATTCCATCACCTTCACAACCGCCCATTCGGTCAGAGCCATTTCCAAGGGCGCTCCGGTCGTGGTGCGGTATGTTTACGACCCCGGGGAACGGCTGCTCTATTACGCGGAAATCCCCCTCGATCCCTACCACGGGGATGCCGTCGATGGCTTCCTGAACCTGCAGCCCGGCAGGGAGAGCAAAAAAGGCTCCCTGTTTCATTCCGTTGGAATGACAAGTTTTTCATTGAGTTATGAGCAAGCCGAACGAGAGGAGTTCGGTTCTCAGAATACGGGCGGCGTGTACCCCGATGCCATTGTTGTCACGTGGAGTGCCGATGAGGATGCGTCGCCTCACTATGCCCTGATTCGGCCCAACTCCTTCTTCCGGAGGGTTCCCGAGCAGGGCGGCTTGAAAGGATCGGGATCCTTGCAATAGGAACCGAAGGCAAAGGAATTCAGCTCAGCATGATGCCGTGTCAAGACCAGTACACGACTGAAAAAAAGCCTGCCCCCTTCGGGCACATGCGCCTTCAGGGAGAACAGGGCGTGGTGATCATTTCCGTTTTGTGGATCTGCGCGCTCATCATGTGGTTTGCCCTTCAAATCGGCGCAGAAACCAGGCTGCAGGGAGAAGAGGAACTGCATCACCTCCGGTGGTCCCAGGCGTTCTACCTGGCCACGGGGGGGTGCTACGAGGCGCTGGCCCGCATGGGATCAGCCCCACCGTCGGGTTTTGAGGAGACGCCGGAACAGGACTGGCAGCCCAATGGAGTGCCCCACGTCGTAGACTACCGCACCGGTCAGGCCATGGTGATGATTGAATCTGAAAACCGAAAAGTCAACGTGAACCTGGCTGGTCACGAACAGTTGAAGGCAGCCCTGGAGAAAGCCGGTTTAAACGAAGGCGACGCCGACGTCCTGGCCGACCGCATCCGGGATTTTATCGATCAGGACGACATCCCTGGATTGAAAGGTGCAGAAAAAGACCGCTACGCAGCCGAGGGGCTGTCGTACGGCCCCTTCAACGGCCCTCTCACCAGCCTGGACCAGCTGCTCCTGGTTCCGGGGATCACCCAGCAGATCTTTTATGGTTATGGAAGCCGGGATGACACCCTCCAGGAGGAATACGAATCGGGGATTTACATTCCTCCTGCCTTGCCCAGACCCCATTCTCTATTTCAGGTGCTGACGGTTTATGGTAAAAATACCTTCTTACAGGACAACGAAGAAGATCAAGAAACCATCAGGGAGAACATCACCTGGGAGAATGGAGGCATTTATCGCATTCTCTCCGCAGGCATAACATCCTCAGGCCCACCGGCCGTGATCATCTGGCTTACCGTCCGATTGGCTCCTGAAAAGGAGGAGGGCTATGAAGTGCTGTACCGCAAGATCCTTTAGCAGCAAGTCGACGTGAAAGGGAAAAAAGGATGCTGAAAGGCTCCACCAAGCATCGAACCAAAGAGCTCGTGGCTGTCTATGTTGAGCCCCGGCGCATGGAGATCCTCCGCGCTCACCGGCAATGGCGGTCCTGGGTGATCGATTCCGTAGAAACATTTCCCATCGCCCCGGGCGAGAACGTGCTCGATGCTCTGCAGCGACTGAATGTACGTCCGAAAGGCCGAACGGGCACGTCGCTCCTGCTGTTTTTGCCCCATATTTTCTACAACTTCCACCGGGAGCATTACCCCTCGACCCTTGAAGACCAACTGGATGATGCCCTCGAATTTGACTGGCAGGAAAACATCTTCTACGAACAGGGACGCACCATTCATTTTGCAGGACAGCCCCTGCGTCTGGACCACCAGATCTCTGTTCCCATCTTCTCTTTACAGAACGATCTCCGCGATAAATTCCAGCAAGCCCTGAATGGAGAAGCCTTTCAGACATTTGCCTTGATGCCCGCTGCGTTCCTTTACACCACCTTCCTGCCCCCCGCCGGAGTCGACCAGGAGGCGCCAGCCCTCCAGATTCTCGGGCGTGTCCTTGACCCGGAGCACATGGAGATTCACCGTTTTTACGGGGGGCAGTTTCTGGATTCCATGATGGTAGGGAGGCAATTATACAGCCTCGCCCTTTTCCATGAAAATCTGCTGTGCGCTCAGGAAGGAAGGGAAGAGGGCCCCATCCCCATCCGGGTCATTTGCTCCGACGAAGAAGACGGTGAAGATCTCCGAGAGAACTGGGACGTAGAAGCCCTTTCCCTCCAGGAGCTTCCGGTGCAGGGCCCCCTGGTGCTGCCCTGGGTCAAGAGACTCCTCACGCAGGATCAGGTGAAGGCCTTTGATACCCAGCTGCTCCTGAAGCCATGGGAAGTCCCCAAGATCGTTTATCCGGTACTGGCGATGGTGGGCATTTTCGCCACCTACGCCTTCTTCCAGGTCCACGCCTCCAGCAAGCTGCAGGAGGAATCGCGCCTGCTGAAGCGGCAGACGATGCAGTTGGAGACTCAATGGAAGCCCATCGAAGAGCTCCAGACGCGCATCTCGAAATTCGAGCAGGATCAGAAAACCCTTTCCGAATTCAACGCACAGGGGTACCCCCTCCTGGAATTGCTGACCCTGCTTTCCCAGGTTACCAACGAAGAGACCTGGCTGAACTATTTTTCCTTGAAAAAGGGGCAGATGATGCTGCGCGGAGAAAGTAAATCCGCCATCAAGTACCTTTCCGAGTTGTCGAAAGTCGAGGGCTTCCAGGATGTGAAGTTTGCCTCCCCCGTTACGCGCAACCCCACATCGGACCAGGAGCGCTTCAACCTTCAACTGGAGGTCAACCTGGAGAAGCTGAAAAAAACTATCTCCGACCTGCAGATAGACAAGACCGTGGAGGAAATCCCGCAGGGCACGGCAATTTCAGTGCCGGCAGAAGCAGCGGAAGGAGCCGGAGCCGAGGTGCAACCCGCCGCTGAGACTGCAGAAGTTCCGGAAGCACCGAAAGGCGACTAAAATCATGGTATACCGTTTCCCGTCCTGGACGGAGCTCAAAAAGCAGCGTCTTGTTCTGCTCATCTCCTTAGCCACCCTGCTGTTGCTGATGGTGGTCTACGTCATCTGGCTGGCGCCGGTTGAATCTGAAAAGAACGATCTCCAGGCGAAGGTCAAACAGCAGACGGAAATCATCAAGAAATACCGGGAGAAGCTGGAGCAGGCTCAAACCATCAAGGACAACCTGGTGAAGAAAGAGAGCGAGCTCCAGGAAATGCAGAAGCGCCTCTTTCGCGGCAACGACCCTTATCAGCTGGCGGCATCCCTGGGAGAGAGGCTTTCCTCCAAAGGGGACAGCCAACAGAAGCTCGACATCAAAACCTACCAGGTTTTGGAGAGCAAAGAATATGGTCTATACCAGGAAGTCCATTTGCGGTTCAATTTCATGACCACCATTGAAGGGCTCCAGTATTTTCTCGACCGTGTGCGAAAGTTTGAAACGGCGATGCAGGTACAGGAAATCAACATTCAGAGGATCCAGCGCAAGTCGGGCCCCGACCTTGTGATCAACGTGATACTTGCGGCCTTGATGGAAAAGAAAGAAAAATCTTAAAACAACGCTCATTTTTCGTACACCCCCAGGAGAGGTTCGTTATGAAGATACGCCAGGCCGTCCCACTCGCTATGCTGGCTTTTGTCATCCAGGCTTGTGCAAGTGCGACCCAGGGTCCTTACACCAAAGCCACGACCAACAGGCCCCTTCTCACTCCGCCTCATGTGTCCGAGGCTGCCGCCCCGGCCGAATCCACCACGGAAGAAGAGCCCAAGGCAGTACCCAAACGCCCTCCCCTGCCGAGCTTAACCGGGACCATCCAGACGGGCCTCTTGGGGTTCACCCCCCAGACAAAGGCACCGAAGACCACCTTTCCTGAAAGGGACAGGCAGAAGATCAGCTTTCTGTTCGAAAAGGTTGATGTGGCCGAAGTCACCAGCCAGATATTTGGAGACTACCTCAAACTGAACTATGTCCTGGACCCGACTCTGCAGGGACGCATCAGCTTCTATCTGGAAGGAGAATTTTCCAAAGAAGATCTGTTCCAAATGATTACAAGAGCTTATGCTGCCAATAACATATCGGTCGTCGCCCGAAACGGAGTGTATTACATTCAACCGCTCCAGAGGAGCGCCAGCAGCAGTCTTCCACTTGCCAGCGAATTCACCCTCAAAACGGCGACCAACGGCGCACAGCCCGTTATCGTTATTTACAGACTGCTCTTCTTGGATGTGAAGCAGGCGGTCAACACCATCAAATTTTTTCTGACCCCCGGACGCCCCATTACGTCGGACAGCATGACCAACAGCGTCATTTTCGTGGACGACACGGACAATGCCAGAACCATTGTCGACATCCTCAAGTCTCTCGACATCAACATTCTCCAGGAAGTCAGCATGGAAATCATTCCCCTGCAGGCCATCACGGCGCAGGATGCCGTGCAGGGGATGGAGTCGCTGCTGGGCAAGCTGAACCTCGTCAAAGAGAGCTCCATCAAGAACAACATCGCGTTCATCCCCCTGCAAAACTTCGGCGGCGTGCTCGTTCTGGCCCAGAGTGCCGAGCTACTCAGGACTGCCAAGTATTGGCTGACGGCTCTGGATGTCCACAGCCAGGAAAGCGGAGAGCAGATTTACGTGTACTTTGTGAAGAATGGGCTCGCAGTCGACCTGGCAAGCATTCTCACTCAATCTTACGGCCTCGAGGCTCCCTCTGGCGCCGGACGGCTGGATCAGCAGATCGTCCAGTCGGGACGGCCCTTCGGCTCATCCTCCAGCAGGAGCTCTTTCGGCTCGGGCTCGAGCGGCTTTGGTGGATCCAGCTTCGGGGGCTCCACCAGCCGCAGCGGTTATGGAACTTCAGGTTCCTCCTTATCCGGCGGCGGATTCGGCAGTTCATCCTCTTCTATGGGCACGACGGGGGGCTCCCTTTCTTCGGGGACTTCATCGCAGTCACGGCAAGGGGCCCGGGGGGGCAGTGTGAGAACCGGCGGGGCCTATACTCGAGTCTCCAGTGGGGACTCGGGCACGTCGCTGACGGGGGAAGTGGCTATCATTCCTGATGAAGTGAACAACGCCATCGTGGTGCGGAGCAACGCGGCCGATTACGCCAGGATCAAGAAGACCATGGAGACTTTGGACATTCTGCCCCGGGCCGTGCTCATCGGAGTGTTGATTGCAGAGGTTGCCCTGAACAAAAACATCGAGTACGGACTGGAATGGTTTTTTAAAGACATCGGAATGGACATCGGAGGCAAAGACGGCAAATTCACCGCAGCCCATGGGACGGCTGATGGAACCGCGCTGGGGGCTGCCGCTTCCGGGGGACTCAGCCTTTTCTGGGGGAGCGTCGATGGGAAAATCGCAGCCCTCATCAATTTGCTCGCCAGCAAAACGGATGTCAATGTGCTGTCGACTCCTACCCTGCTTGCCACGGACAACAAGGAAGCATCCATCCAGGTGGGCGGTCGTGAACCGGTTCCCACCGGTTCTTACAGCAGCGACACGAACACCAACAACGCTTTCACCACGATTCAATACGAGGAAACGGGTATCATCCTGAACGTCGTTCCACATATCAATGAAGGAGGACTGGTGCGGCTCGAGGTGGAACAAACCATCCGGAGAACGGATCAGCAATCTGTGACTGTCGGAGCCAACAATACGGCTCCCCGATTTACTGAGCGAAATGTCAAGACCACACTGCTGGCTCAAAACGGCTCCACCGTCGTCATCGGCGGCATCATCGAGCAAACCGATAGTGACCAAAAGAGTGGAATCCCGCTTCTACAGGATATCCCTATTATTTCTCCCCTATTTTCCTCCAAAAGCAAGAAGAAGGTCCGTACGGAGCTCATCATCGCCATCACACCGCACGTGGTGGATCATCGAGAAACCGGCGGCAGTTCCAGGGAGTTCCTGGAGCAGCTGAAGAAACTTCGCAAACACGTCGAAGGATAGGGTCCAGAGAGTCCGGAAGCCTCTGCATGCAGCAAAGGCTTCCGGGGCACGCTCATGCCAGCTGTGCAAGGAGCTGAGAGAAATCTGAAGGGATCGGAGCATCAAAGCACAGCGCCGCCTGGGTGATGGGGTGCTGGAAAGCCAGGCGGCGGGCGTGCAGCATCTGACGCTCCACGTTCAGCAGTATCGACTGCACGCTTTGGCATTTCACGGAGCGCGCCCGCCTTCTGCCCCCTCCGTATGTCTCGTCCCCAACGATGGGATGGCCCATGTGACTGAAATGCACTCGAATCTGGTGGGTCCGGCCTGTTTCGATGGCAACACGCACGAGGGTCAGTTCCTCCCATGCCTTTTCCACCTTCCAGCGGGAGATGGCCTCGCGCCCTTTTATCCGTGAAACCGCCATTTTCTTTCGATGGACGGGGTGCCTGTCCAGCTGTGTCCGGATTTCACCGGCCACCGGAAGCACCTGTCCATACACCAAAGCCAGATATTCTTTTTGGACGGTGTGGTCTTTGAATTGCTGAATGAGATTCAGGTAGGCCCGCTCGCTCTTGGCAGCCACAAGAGCCCCGGACGTATCCTGATCGAGGCGATGGACGATGCCCGGCCTCAGGGGCCCCCCCTGCATCGCCAAACGCCCACAATGGGCCAGGAGGCCGTGGACAAGCGTCCCGGTTTCATGTCCGGCCCCAGGGTGCACCACAACCCCTGGCGCCTTGTTGACGACGATGATGTCTTCATCTTCGTAAAGCACGTCCAGGGGCATGACCTCGGGTACCAGCCGCTCTCCAGACCCTGGAGCCGGCAACCAGACAGAAATTTTATCACCGTAGCGCAGTTCGTAGCTTGCCTTTACCGAAACCCCATTCACCAAAACTGAGCCCTCTTGAATGAGCTTTTTGAATTGGCTGCGGGAATGGTCCTCGCTCTGAAGACTCAGATAAAGGTCCAGACGCTGGGGCTCCCCTCTGAACGTGCAGAAGAGATCCGGCACGCGCAATGACTCACGACCTGCTTTAGTACTCACTGAAAAAAAAACCTTATTGACCTGAGAAACCTGGCAACCGATGGCGATGGCGGCCATGAGCATCCATCCAGAGGCCGCAGCGCAGGCCTCCCTCAATGCTGCTGCCGG
>DAIQOB010000022.1:0-15296 GCA_036788075.1 Syntrophobacteraceae bacterium | reverse complement strand
GGAACTGAGATCGTATTCCTTAAAAGCAGGATATTTCATCAAAGCTCGGTAACCGGTGGGCAAGCCCGTGACCACAGTGATCCCGTGTTTGGGAATCAGTTCCAACATATCAGAAGGGGAAAACCTGGGAATCAGGGATACGGCCGCACCCCCGTCGAAAGGCAACAGGGTGAAAGTCCCAAAACCGGCGGCAAAGGAAACAGGAGCGGCTCCCCCCAACACGTCCCCCGGCTTCAGTTTGTATACATACTTGTTCACCACCTTGGCCTCGATGATGGTGGGCCGCACAAAGTGAACACAGCCCTTGGGCATCCCCGTTGTCCCTGAAGTGTAGAGAATGATGCCGATATCTTCCGGGCCGAGCATCACCGCGTCCAAGGCCGGGCTAGCGCCCTCCATCATTTCCTCGAACAACAGGTTTCCTGCCGCCCGGACCTCGTGGGGGTCCCCACCGATCACCACCACTCGGGTCCCCAACGTGAACTGGGCTTTGGCTTTTTCCACGGCATCCATGAGGGGAGCGTTGACAATCAAATACTTCATTTCCGCATTGTTGGCGACAAAAACGACTTCTTCCACCGACCAGAGGGGTGAGGTGGGGACAGGAATGGCTCCAATCTTTTCGATGGCAAAGATGGTAATGAGTGCCTGTGGCGTATTGGTGAGGCGAATCCCCACGCGATCCTGGGATTCCACTCCGACGTTCCGAAGGGCATTGCCGAACCTGTTCACCATTGCCTGCAATTCAGCATAGGTGAATGACTTGTCCATGAATTTTACGGCGATATTCCCTCCCCTGCCTTCGCGGACATGACGATCCAGCAAGTAATCGGCGAGGTTGAGCTGCGAGGGAATGTCTGAGAATTCTTCCGGGATCACATATTCCGGCCAAAGTTCTCTGGGTGGCAAATAACTCTCGGGTATCTTACCCATCTCAATGCCCTCTTTGCATTTAAATCTTCATTTTGGCTGACTACACACATGGAAAGATCTGAGACCGGATGAGGAAGAGACGGTGAGCGGCCGGAGTCCCAATGGGGAAGGACTGAGCAGGAGAGTATCGGGAGCTCAGGGAAAAACATCGGAAAGGGATCGAAGCCGGGAGAGTTTGGAGGAAATGCTTGGAAGTGTAGACAGGACAACGAAAAAGAACTTGCCTGCTTGGCATAAAGCTCGGCCTCCAAAGAGCGTCCCGTTGAGCACGATTCGCTATTCTCAGACAACGAAGCCGAATGCCACAGGAAGCGGAAAGACCGGCAGAGATGATCCTGCCTTAATGATTGGAGGAGACGATTTCCAATCCCTTCTCTTTCAGGTGGACCAGGATGGGTCCCAAATCGCATTTCTTCAAACGGATGGAGTAGACGTTTTCCTGGCCCGCCATCTTGGGCTGATGATAAATGCTGATGACTTCGACATCATGGTGTTCAAGCACCCCGACAATCGCCGACAGGACTGGCTTGTCGGACGCCCCCTTCACATCCACCCTCGAGGAATAAGGCAGCAGGCCCATCATGGTGATGAATGCCGACAGGATGTCCACGACGGTAATGATCCCCACCAGCTTTCCGTCGTCAACGACCGGCAACCCTCCGATGCGCCTCTCCAGAATGACATGAGCGGCATCCTCCAGAGGCATGTCCGGATTTGCCGCATAGGGCTTTCGGATCATCACGTCTTCGAGGTTGAGTTCTTCCAACATGGAAGCGATCAGGACTCCCCGCAAATCGGCGTCCGTCACCCATCCGATGAGATGGTGCTCGCCATCCACCACCGGCAAATGACGAATGGAGCCCTTTTTCATGAGAGCCAATGCTTCCTGGATGGAAGCGCCCTTATTGATGGTCACCACTTTTGTTGTCATCCAATGGCGCACGATCACTTGAATAATCCTCACTCTGAACGAAAAAGGCGGGCAGACAAAAAACTTCAACAATTTAGTCAGTAATTGCAAGAACTTCGATATGATTACCCGTCCAAGCTAAGCGATAATCCGCAAAAATGCAAGAAAAAATTCCAGCAGCAGGACACCTCCCTTCCAGCTTCCCCATCCCCGTGCCATGCCCTATAGACCTTGGTTTCCCCTCCTTCGCTCCATGCCCATGTCTGACTCCCTTTCATTTCACGGGATTTCTTTCCAATTGACGGAGTCATGAGCTCATGCTAACAGTTTCTCAGGCGTCCATTATGCTGTTATTCATGCTGAAATTCCGGAAACAGATGGATGGAGGCCTCCCCCGGGCCCAGGGATACCGGCAAGGGCAACCTCGCATTACATGCAATGAACGTAACTTCAGAGATCGATGGAGGTGGATCATGGCTGTGCGGGTACTGATCGAAAGAGTGATTGATCTGGGACAGGAAGCAAGACTGAGCCAACTGCTCACGCAACTGCGCAGCAAGGCCTTGGAAGCGAAGGGTTACATTTCAGGGGAGACCCTCCGCGCCTGGGACAATCCTAACAAGTTTCTCGTCATCAGCACATGGAACAGCTTCGAAGACTGGAAGGCCTGGCAGAACCACCCAGAGCGCAAGAAGTTCGAGGCAGAGGTGAACAAGCTCCTGCGAAGTCCGGAGACGGCGACTGTTTACACGCAAATCTGATGCAAGCCCCCGAGACATGAACCACTCTGAGCCACAACGGTTCAATTCAACCCTCAATCGCGGCAGGAAGGTCATCTCCTGCCGCGGGCAACAACCTTTTATTCCACTTTATTCCATATTTCGCTGCACGCGATAAACACCCTTTTCACCCCTCAGGGTGGACATGACTCGCTGCAGATGCTGGGTATCCTTCACCTCGATCCTCATTCGACAGACGCTGTTGTCTTTTCCCTGAGAATCGACCTGCAGGTCCAGAACGCGGACATCCAGCTGCCCCAAAATGCCGTTGAGGGTAGCCAGCATGCCTTTGTTCCCGGAATGAATCACTCTGATGTCAACAGGATAGACCTTCCCATCTCCGGAATCCCACTGCACGTCGATTTTCCTTTCCGCATCGCCGCGCACGATGTTCCTGCAGGAAAGTCGGTGCACCGTAATGCCGCGTCCCCGCGTGATGTAGCCCACGATGGGCTCTCCGGGCACGGGGTTGCAGCAATGAGCCATGCGGAGCATGACATCGTCAATGCCGTGGACCTTGATGCCGTCATCCTGAGCAGTGGGTTTGCGCTTTTCCAGCGCCAGGGACTCTTCCTTCTTTTCGACTTCCTGTTCCTGTATCACCGAAGGGAGTCTCCCGATCATCTGCACCGGAGAGATTTTGCTGTATCCCACGTTGGCCAGGAGATCATCCACCGTCTTCAGAGAAAAGGCCCTGGCAACCTCCAGCAATTCCTGTGAGTTGATATAATTATTAAAATTCAAACCCTTTTTGCGGAATTCACGTTCGCAGATTTCTCTTCCCAGAGCCACCGATCGTTCCCGCTCTTCCGCTTTGATCCAATGGCGAATGCGCTGGATCGCCTTGGATGTCTTGACGATTTTGAGCCAGTCCTTGCTCGGGTGATGATTGGGCGCCGTCAGGACCTCCACCGTATCGCCATTTTGAAGCTCGTAGCGCAAGGGTACGATTTTACCGTTGACCCTCGCCCCCACACAGCGATGCCCGACTTCTGAATGCACGTCATAGGCAAAATCGAGGGGGGTTGCACCCCGCGGAAAAGACTTGACCTCCCGTCGGGGCGTAAAGACATAAACCTCGTTGGGGTATAACTCCGCCTTGTCTTCCAGGGCGACAGTCCGCGGGTCCCGCCAATCCCCGTTCCATTCCAGCAGCTCCCGAAGCCAGGAAAACCGCTGCGTCTCTTCTTCCGTCGCTTTCTTTTCCGAATCTCCCCGCTGTTTGTAGAGCCAATGGGCGGCGATTCCCTCGTTGGCAATCCGGTCCATCTCTGCCGTACGGATCTGGACCTCCATTTTTTCGCTATGAGGGCCGATCACCGTCGTGTGGAGGGATTGATACATGTTGGATTTGGGCTTCACGATGTAATCTTTGAATCGGCCCGGAACAGGCTCCCACAGGGTGTGTACGAGCGCCAGGGCTTCGTAGCAGGCTTTCAAGGAATCGACGATGATTCGGAAGGCGATGACATCGTAAATGCGCTGCAGGTCGAGATTCTGCCGCTTCATCTTGAGATAAATGCTGTAGAGATGCTTGGATCTCCCGCTGACACGCCCCTGGAGATCGTGGTCCTGCATCTGGGCCATGAGAATGCCCTTCACTTCTTCGATGTATCGCCGCCGGCCTTCCTCGGTCCTGGCCAGACCCTGAAAGATTTCGCCGTATTCCTCCGGCTCCAGGCATTTGAAGGCCAGATTTTCCAGCTCCAGCTTGATCCAGTCTATTCCCAGGCGTGCCGCCAGGGGAGAGTATATGTCTAGAGTTTCCCGGGAGAGATTCTGCTGGGCCTTGGAACAGCGGTGCTGAAAGCTGCGCATGTCATGCAACCGATCGGCAAGCTTGACCAGAACCACGCGCACATCGGGCGAGAGAGCCAGGATCATTTTGCGCACGTATTCCGCCTGCTGTTCTTTCCCGGTGCTGAAATCGAGCCGAGTGACCTTGGCCACCCCCTCCACCACGCGGGCTACGCCGGGGCCGAATTCTTCACGGATCTCCTCCAGATCCACCAGTCCCTCTTCCAGTGCATCGTGAAGCAAGCCGGCAACGATGCTTTCCTCATCCAACCGCATCGTCGCAAGTATTCCCGCGACGTCCAGGGGATGATCCAGGTAGGGCTCTCCGGCCAGGCGGGTCTTGCCACGATAAACTTTTCCCGCAAAGACATAGGCCTTTTCGAGAAGTAAAATGTCCGCCTTGGGATAATAGCTCAGCACACTGTCTACAATTTCAAAGAATCTCACGATCTTCTTCCAACTCAGTGACTGTCTGAAAATTCGTTTGCTCGTCATTCCGGCAGTCTTTGAGCCGGCATGACGAAAGTGGGTTAAGTCAGCCCCACACAAGTCAACACCATTGCCCTCCTGCCGGAGCAATTGGGTACAAGGGGACCCCGATGGTCACTCAATCCAGGATCTTCTCACCGGTGATGTTCTCCACTTCACGCAGCAACCGGGGGATCAGCTCGGATTCAGAAACGGTTTCCACGCGCTCACCCTTTTTGAAGAGAATTCCCTTTCCTCTGCCGCCCGCAATACCGACATCGGCTTCCCTGGCTTCCCCGGGACCATTCACCACGCACCCCATGATGGCCACTTTCAAGGGGGTTTTGACCTTCCTCAGCAGCCGTTCCGCCTTTTCCACGAGGGGGATGAGCTCAATTTCCGTTCGGCCGCAGGTGGGGCAGCTGATCAGTTCCACACCACGCTCCCGGAGACGCAGCCCCCTGAGGATGCTGTAAGCGATGGGAATTTCCTCCTCCGGATCCCGGGTGATGGAAACCCTCAGCGTGTCCCCGATGCCTTCAAAAAGCAAGATTCCGATACCCAGAGCCGATTTTACCGCTCCATCCACGAGGGTCCCCGCTTCGGTGACTCCCAGGTGCAGCGGATAGTTTGTCTTTTTAGAGAGAAGCCGGTAGGACGCAACGGTATTCAGAACATCGGAAGACTTCAGAGAAACTTTAATGAGGTCGAAGTCATGGTCCTCCAGGAGGCGGATATGCCTCAAAGCACTCTCCACCATAGCCTCGGGAGTCGGATGCCCGAAGCGGGCGAGAAGGTCCTTTTCCATGGATCCGCTGTTGACACCGATGCGAATGGGCACCTGACGCTCTTTGGCGGCCCGTGCGACTTTGGCCACCTTGTCCTCACCGCCGATATTTCCTGGATTGAGGCGCAAACCGTCCACCCCGGCCTTCAGCGCACCGAGAGCCAGCCGGTAATCGAAATGAATGTCCGCTATGAGAGGAATGCCGATGCCCTTCTTGATGCGTGGCAGCTGCTCCACGGCCGCTTCATCGAGGACGGCCACCCGAACGATTTCACAGCCTGCATCCTCGAGACGCCTGATCTGTTCTATGGTGGCCTGCCCATCCCGGGTATCCGTGTTGGTCATGGACTGCACCACCACGGGTGCCCCTCCGCCGATGGGAACGGATCCCAGGTGGATCCGACGTGTAAGATGCCTTGGCTGCAATGAGCTCAAACTATGCTCCTCCCCTTGGAACTGTTACTGGTCACTGCCCATGGACCGACCCGGGACAGTTTCAAAAAGGCCAACAATGCCCATCCGGATCGGATTACGACACCGGAATTTTAAAAGCCTCCCATGGCTTTGCCAAGATTTATTCCACAAACGACCTTTCGCAGCAAAGTATTCTATAGTATTAATAAGGACAAGGTAAGATCGCGGGTCCAGGCGACAACGATCATGAGTCATGCAATTCCCCTGAAAAAGTGATCCCATATGAAAACGCTTAAAATCCTCTTCTGCACCTCTGAAGTCTCGCCCTACTCCAAGACGGGAGGTATGGCCGATGTGACGGACGCTCTCCCCAAGGCCCTGCAGCAGCTGGGCTGCGATGTCCGCATTTTCACACCACTTTATCGCTGCGTTCGGGACAGGCTTCAGGATCTGACTCTCCTGGCGGAAGGTCTCAGCATACCGGTGGGTATCCATGACTACCACCTCCAGTTATGGGAAACACGCACCGCCTCAGGACTGCCCCTGTACCTGCTGGAAAAGGATGAATTTTTTGACAGGAGCCACCTCTACGGCACGCCCTCCCACGGCGACTACGAAGACAATGCCGAACGCTTCGTCACATTCTCCCGGGTGATTCACCCCCTCTGCTCCCGGCTGGGGTGGTATCCCGACCTGCTCCACCTCCACGATTGGCAGACGGCCCTGGTGGCCGCTTATCATTATTTTCAGTGGCGCCATGATCCCAACTTCAGGGGCTCAGGAACCCTCTTCACCATCCACAATCTTGCGTTTCACGGGCTCTTTCCAGGCAGCCATTTCAGCCTGACGGGCCTGCCCATGGACATTTTCACCCTGGAAGGAATGGAATTCTGGGGAAACTGCAGTTTCCTCAAGGCGGGGCTCGTTTACAGCGACTTTCTCACCACCGTCAGTCCCACCTACAGCAGGGAAATTCAACAGCCCCGTTTCAGCTACGGTTTGGAGGGGATTCTGCAGCGCAGGCAAGACCGCCTGGTGGGCATCCTCAACGGCATAGACACCAGCGTGTGGAACCCTGCCATGGATACCCTGATTCCTCAGCGATACGACAGTCAAGATCTCTCGGGAAAAGCCCGTTGCAAAGCCCAGCTGCTCTCAGGTCTCGGCTTTCCCGAAGAGAGCCGCCATAAGCCGCTCCTGGCGAGCATCGGTCGGCTGACCACCCAAAAGGGAATCGACCTCCTGACGACGGTCATGGAGTCACTCCTGGATCTCCCCGTCACCCTTGTGATTCTGGGGACGGGAGACACCGAACTTGAACGTCAGCTGCAGCAGATGGAAAGCCTTCATCCCCGGCAGCTCAGACTCCTTTCGCTCTTCGATGAGTCTCTCGCCCACCGGATCGAAGCCGGCGCAGACATTTTTCTCATGCCTTCACGCTATGAGCCCTGTGGACTCAACCAGATGTACAGCCTGCAATACGGGACAGTACCGGTAGTCTATGCCACTGGGGGCCTTGAAGATTCCGTGTCGGACATCATGCAGGATACCGACGGCACAGGCTTCAAGTTTTATGAGTACACTCCTGAAGCCTTCCTGGAAGCTATTCGCTCCGCCCTGGCACTCATGCAGGACACCCCCCGATGGACGGAGGTCCAGCGCCGGGGCATGGCCCGGGATTTCTCCTGGAACCGCTCCGGTCGGGAATACCTGAGTCTCTACGAGAGGATTTTAGCGGAAAAGGGATGAGTCCTTCCCTGGAGGACCGACAGGCCGGACTATTCGCTCAGCCCTTCAGAATTCCTGGAGATTTCCCTGGCGAAGGCTGCGCTTGCCATCGAATGGATCAGTCCCCCAGGAGGAGGGAGCATCGTGGGGGACTGGCCGCGGAGAAGACGGTTCCCTTATTCTCTATTGTAAATGAAACGAAACCTTCTTCCATCATTTGACCGGAATCTTGATCTCTTTTGCCTTGGATTCTTCCGTCTTGGGAAGAGAGATTTTCAGGACACCCTTCTCGAACGAGGCATCGACCTTATCGGTCTGGACACTGGCAGGCAATTGGTAGGATCGTTGAAAAGACCCGTAATATCTTTCAGTATAATGATATTGCTCGCTGGATTTTTCTTCTTCTTTTTTCTTCTCACCCTTGATGGTCAGGACATCCCCCGAAATGGTCACCTCGATGTCCTTGGCCTCCAAACCCGGCAATTCCGCCTTGATGCTCACACTGTCGGCCGTTTCGGAAATGTCCGAGGTCGGGAGCCACTTTTCTCCAAACACTGACGGAAAACGGCTTTCCCCGAAAAACCGATTCCAAAGGCTGTCCATTTCCTTACGAAAGGTGCTGAGCTCGTCTCTGAAGGGTTTCCGCGGTACAAGATCCATAACCATTTCTCCTTTCTCAATGTGTAGTGGCCCTCGCTGGAACGGTGTGACAAATGTTCCGAGCATATCCGATCTTTAGCAAAATTAATGCTTCAGATGCCACAGCGCAAGGGAAGAAGAGGGAAATCCGTAATCCTTTCGAGGAGAAATGGACTCTCACGGAAAGATGTCGGCCACAGACACCCGGATGTGATGCGGTTTGTAAGGGTAGCGGTCCACTTTTTCCCTCCGCGTCACCCCCGTCAGCACGAGAATCGTCTCCATACCGCTTTCGATCCCTCCGATAATGTCGGTTTCCATCCGGTCGCCGATCATGAGGGTCGTTTCCGAATGTGCGCCGAGCTGCCGCAGGGCCGAGCGCATCATGAGGGGATTGGGCTTCCCCATGAAATAGGGTTTGACCCCGGTGGCTGCTGTGATCATAGCGGCCACCGCTCCGCAGGTGGGGACAATGCCCTCCTCTGTAGGACCCGTCACATCGGGATTGGTGGCAATGAAACGGGCCCCCCCCTTGATGAGGCGCACGGCACGGGTGATGCGCTCGAAGCTGTAGGAAGTCGTTTCACCGACAATGACATAGTCGGGAACCTGTTCCGTGATGGTGTAGCCGATCCCCTCCAGCGCAGCCAGCAGTCCACCCTCCCCGATGACGAATGCCGAACCGAAGGGGCGCTGCTGATGTAAAAAGCGCGCCGTAGCCAATGCCGAGGTGAAGATGGACTCCGAGGGAATATCGAGCCCGATGGAGCATAGTCTTTCCTGCAGATCCTCGGGCGTGAACCTGGAATTGTTCGTCAACAGGAGGAAGGGAGCCCCTGCCTGCCGCAATCGCTCGATGAAGGCATCGGCACCCTCCTGGAGTTTCCTGCCGTTGACCAGCACGCCGTCCATATCAATCAAGTAGGCCTTGGGCATACGCTTTCCCCCATCGCACGGCAAGCATCTCTCCTCTTCTTCTCACATGCGTCTGTTGCAACAATCGCAGGAGGGCAGGATTGACGTGTGCTCTTTATTCTCAATGTTCCACCAGGTGCTGGAGCAACAGAGTGGACAGTCCCAGAAAGGTGAGAAACCCTCCCACATCCGTCGCAGTGGTGACAAAAATACTGGATCCCAGGGCGGGGTCCAGCTTCAATTTGCGGAGCGTGATGGGCACCATTGCGCCAAAAAGGCCTGCCAGAACGAGATTCGTGGTCATGGCCATCCAAAGGATGAGGGAGAGCCACCAATTGCCCAGCCAGGCGTAGGAGATTCCGGCCATGACCAGCCCGCAAATCAGACCGCTGAAAAGGCCCACACCGACTTCCTTCAAGAGGACCCGCCAGTTGCCGCTGATCTTGATTTCCCCGAGAGCCAGGGCGCGCACCACCACCGTCAGGGATTGCGTGCCTGCATTGCCTCCCATACCTGCTACAATGGGCATAAGAGAAGCCAGCGCCACAAACTGAGAGATGGTACCGGAGAAGAGGCTCACCGTAAAAGCAGCGAGAAGAGCCGTGCAGAGATTGACCAGCAGCCATGGCACGCGCAGCTTGACGGAACGGGGCAGCGGCGAGGAGATCTTTTCGTCCGTATCGAGGTTCGCCAGGAGATACATGTCTTCGGTGGCTTCTTCCGTCATGACATCGAACACGTCATCGTAGGTGATGATCCCCACCAGCCGGTCGTCGGCATCCACCACGGGCATGGCTAGAAAGTCGTAATGGGTCATCTCTTTGGCTACCGCCTCGATGTCCTCATCGACGCGTACGGAAATGACATTCTTATGCATGACCGCCGCCACATCCTTCTCGGGATGCGCCATGATGAGGTCCCGCAGGGAGACAAACCCGGTGAGCCGTCGCGCCTGGTCCACCACATAGACGTAGTAGATGGTTTCCTTCTTGAGGGCTTGAAACCTCAGCTGGTCCAGGGCGTTCCGAATGCTCCCGTCGGCCCGCAGGAAGGCATAGTCGGTGGTCATGTAGGCCCCCGCGCTTCCTTCGGGGTAGGTGATCAACTTGAGAATATTCTGTCTTTCCGCCTGCATGAGCAGAGAGAGCAGCCGTTCCTGGGATTTTTCATCCAGCTCCTCCACCAAATCCGCACGATCATCCGGGCTCATGAGACTCATGAGCTCCACCAGGATGTTCCTGGAAAGGAATTTCAGGGTTTCCTTCTGAATGTCGAAGGGAACAAATTCAAAGATGTCCAGAGACTCGGACGTTCCCAGGAGCTCGATGAAACGGGCGACCTCGGCAGGAGGGAGCATGGCGAGCTGTTCTGCAGCATCAGCGGGATGGAGGGGTTGGAACCTCTCCAGAAGAGCTTCGCGATTCTCATCGCGGATCCACGCGCGCAGCTCTTCCGACTGTTCTTTGTGATCCATATCGTTAACTCCCGAAAGGGCATTTTCATTCCATCTGGGCAGACTCGCTATTGCCCATACTCCAGGGAAGGTATCGTACTCTTAGCAGATGACATGGGGGTTGGCAATGTCTGTACCGCCGGGGTGAAAGAAAGTACCCCGAAAACTAAGGAGGGAGGTCACCGGGCAAAACCTGGGGGGCGCCGGCATTCGGCCGGTCAGGGGAGGACGTCGTGGAGAGTGCCCAAAAAAGATGGATTCAGAGTCATTCCAGCCCGGCATCTTCATCGGAGGTAGTCACACGGTTGACCTCTTCAAAGGTTGTCAATCCCCGGAGGGCCTTTTTGATTCCGTCATAGCGCAGGCTGTGAAAATTGATTTTTCGGGCGCACAATTGAATATCCGATGCGGATTCACCCCGCGTGATGAGACTCCGCATCTCATCGTTGATGAGTATGACTTCGTGAATGGCGACCCGTCCCGAATATCCCGTGTTTTTGCACTGGAAGCATCCTTTGCCACGGTACAGGTGGATTTCGCGTCCCTCTCCATTGAAGAGGTCTTTCACCTCATCGGGCGAAGCCGGATATTTTTCCCTGCAATGGGGACAGATCTTCCGCACCAGGCGCTGGGACATGACCCCGATGAGGGACTGTGAGACGAGAAATGGCTTGAGGCCGATGTCGATGAGCCGCGTAACGGCCTGAACGGCACTGTTCGTGTGCAGGGTGGCCAAAACGAAATGACCGGTCAGGGCCGCCTGGCAGGCGATCTGTGCCGTTTCCATGTCGCGGATTTCCCCGATGAGCATGACATCGGGATCCTGCCTCAGAAAGGAGCGGAGTGCCGTGGCAAAATCCAGGTCCACGGCTGCATTCACCTGGATCTGGGAAATCCCCGAAAGCCTGTATTCGACGGGGTCTTCGATGGTGGTGATGTTGATCTCGGGTTTGTTCAAATGCTTCAGCACCGAGAAGAGCGTTGTGCTTTTTCCTGAACCTGTGGGACCGGTGACGAAAAAAATCCCGTGAGGGATATCCATGATCTTCCTGAGAGTGGTCAGGTTCTGCCTGGAGAACGCCAGGTCCGACAGGTCGGGGATGTCCTGCGACTGCGTCTGTCCCAGGATACGGAGCACAATTTTTTCTCCGAAGATGGTCGGGACGCTCGAAAACCTGAAATCGATTTTCCGGTTGGGAAGCTCCAGGTTGATGCGGCCGTCCTGAGGCCTGCGCCGTTCGGTGATGTCAAGATTGGCAAGGATCTTCAAACGGGAGACGACCGGAGACAGGAGCGACTTCTCCATCATGCTTCGCTCCTGAAGGAGGCCATCCACGCGAAAGCGGATGCGCACCTTGTCCTCGCCCGGCTCGAAGTGAATGTCACTGGCATTCTCCCTCACCGCCAGCAGGAGCAGCCCGCGCACAAACTCCACCACGGATTGGGACCCTGCAACCTTTTGCAGCTCTTCTTTGGTGAGCTCACTGATATCCTCGATCTGGATGCTGTCCGTCACGATCTTGTTGGAGAGGTCCTTCAGGTGCTCTTCCGACTGATATTCAATTTCAATGGCTGCTTCGATTTCATCGGGAAACGCAAAGGTGGGGCTGATACGACGCCCGATGATTTCCTCGGCCGTTTTGAGGTTCAGGGAATCGGCAGGGTTGGCAAGCGCCGCCGTGACAGCGTCGCCAAACTGGTAGATGAGAATCATCTGGTGCTTGCGGGCAAACTCTTCGGGCAGCAGCTGTACGACGGAGCGCTGAAAAAGCGTTTTCCGCATGTCCACATAGGAGAGATTCAGGGAATCGGCCCACAAACGGCCGAGTGCCGCTTTAGGGGTGTTGTTGATGCGCACCAGGTGCAGGAGGATGGCAAAACCGTTCTCTTTGAACTTTTCCTCCAGTCGGAAGGACGATTCCTCGGTAAGGATTCCCCTGGTAACAAGCAGATTCAAGAATGCCGAGTTCTTAATCACGGTCATCTTTTGCGTCCATGCCCTTTCCCGTTGCGCGTCCCGGAGCTATTCCGACCTTGTCGAGGGGCATGCAGCCCTTTCACTTCCCCTCAACCTTTGCTCTGTTTCGAGCGAACATCTGCCAGGTTTCCTTGATGAGCAGTTTGATCTCCTCCAACGGCGTGTCCTTCCGAATGTAATTCGCCGCACCCAGGGAAAGGCATTTCTCCACGCTCCCCATATCCACGACGGACGAAAGCATGATGACGAACGCCTGAGGAAATTCTGCAAAAAGATCTTTGAGGACCTTGTCCCCCGTCTCGCCGGGCATGTTGATATCCAGCAGCAGCAGGTGAGGCTTCGTCTTCCGGTAAAGGTCCAGGACTTCCATCCCGTTTCCGGCCTCCCCCACCACATCGCACTTCATCGAATGCATCACCGCCTTCATGAGCACCCGGCAATGACGCTCATCATCGGCGATCAAAACTCTCGGTTTCTTTGTGTCCATTGCTTCCCCGTCCTATGGCCAAGCTAAAACTGAACAGGCTACCCGAAGGCTCCCGACTCTCCACCTTGAGATCCCCCCCATGGGCTTCAACGATTTTTTTGGCAATAGCCAGCCCCAACCCTGTGCTCTTTTCGCCGCCCGTGGGAAGAGCCGCAGATTTTTGGAATTCTCCAAAAATTCTGCTTCGATCCTCCATGGGGATGCCCGGTCCCTCATCTCCCACAGTCACCCGGGCCGTATTTCCTTCTTGTCTCAGGAGGACGGACACCCTGGATCCGGGGGGAGAAAACTTGATGGCATTGCTGAGGAGGTTATCGATCACGCGTCCGATCTTATCCAAATCAAACGAAAAATCTGGAAGCTCTGTAAGATCTTCCTCCATGACGATGCGTTTCTCTTCGGCGATGACCGTGTGAACCCGAATGCGCTCGCTCACCAGTCGATGGAGAGCGCCCGGCTGCCGCTGCAGCTCCAGTCGGCCACTCTCAATGACCGAAATGTCGAGAAACTCACCCACCAGCTTGAGCATGCCACTGCTCACCGTATTGATGATGTTGATGTATTCTTTCTGCTCCTCTGTCAGTGGGCCTGTCGCTTCCGTCAGGATGATTTCACTGAGCCCCCGAATGGAAATGAGGGGATTTCGGAGATCGTGTGCAGCCGTCCCAAGGAACTTGTTCTTCAGGTGATTCATTTCCACAAGCTGCTGGATGAGCGCTCCATTTTTCGAAACCATATCGCGGAGCAGCTCCAGCTCATGCGCTCGGTCCCTCTCTCTCGCCCAGGATTCCAGGAGGGCTGCCAGCAGCTTTTCAGAAAAAGATCCCCTACGATAATTATGCGAAAGATAGTCTTCCATCAGTCTCTGGATATTTTGCGTTTCCATTCGGCTTACTCTTGATCCGACAAAGGGAGCATTCTCTGGGGAATGCGTCGATTCCCACTTGCTTCAGAGACGCCAGCAAAAAATTTAGATACGCGATATCTTCAGTTCCAGAGATCAAGCTGCCCTGGTGCGGGGCCAGAACTTGGTACGAAACCGAAGCAATGCGTTTCAGAGCGTATTGCAGGGCCTTCCCGGACGAAATGTTTTCCCTGTGAAACTGAAGCATGGCAAATACGGGGCATTCCTGCTCCGAGCGGGGGCAGACAGCGTGCCCCTCACAACGACGACATTCCATGCCCAGTTCCAGGAACAGCCCCTTCTCCTGGACCATTTGACTGCTGAAGAGATCGCCGGAAAAAAGGACGCCGCTTTTCCGGTCGAAGGTCATAAAGCTCCCTGAGGAGCAGGCAAAGGGAACCTGAAAAAACTCCAGCGTCCGACCCGACGAAAACTCCAGACGGTGTCCGATATCTTCCAGGGAGCATGGAATCGATGATTCCACGTGCTGCTGTCCCAGGGCCAGGAATGCTTTATGGGATATGACTTTCAGATCTTTACGGTGGATGAGGGCTTCCAGGTGGCCGAGCCCACCCCAGAGTCGCGGGTCGGAGCTTTGGTAGACCAAGGCCTTGATGGCGGACGGGGGCAACCCCATCTGCATGATCTTCAGGATGAGGGAGGTGAACTGGGCGCGGTTTCCCGCGTCGATCAGCACGGCCTCCGCCTGATCCACTACACAGTAGGGATTAGGCCTCCATCCATGGTCCGTGTCGGCGGTCCCCACCCAGTAGATGCCGTCCCCCACCCTGACGGGACGATCGTAGTCCAAACTGTAACTCCGCAAATGCGACATGGAAGCCTCTACACAGCCCGATAGGCCGATTGTGACTTGTTCAAGCTCAGCCCTTGACATGCAGGGGAGAACCAGCCCATCCCCTGCCCTCATCAACCACGACGGCGTCCTTCCTGGAGAGATTCCGGCTGCTCCGCAAGTGCCAGTGCGGTTTCTAAAGTGATTCTGTCCTCCTGGAGCAATCGGCCCAGGCTGACGTCAAGAGAAACGAAGTCTTCAGATTCCGTCGGCACCTGGGCACGGATTTGCGCCAGCTTATTTTCACGGAT
>DAIQOB010000021.1:0-15352 GCA_036788075.1 Syntrophobacteraceae bacterium | reverse complement strand
ACATGAATGAGCTCATGGGTGACGATATAAGTCATGAGGGGAAACAGCTGGATGTGCGGGTCACGCTCCACAGCCTTCCGGACCATGTGATCCTGGATACAGATCTTGAAAAATTCCCCTCGTTCGCTACCCCGCAGCCGCTGGTGGGGCGACTGGGAGTAGCGATGGACCTGCGCGAAGGCGGTGTCGACGATTTCCTCCTCCAGCAGGTCCTTCAACGACTGAATATCGTAACGGTAGCGCTTCCATTCCGATGTGGAAAGTTTGTAAAAATCGCTGATGAGCTCTTCCGCAACAGAGATGGATTGCCTCAGGACCTCGATCTCTTCCCGGCTGAACGGAACCCGTTTCATTTCTTGGGGTATTTCGCTCACGGCACGTCTTATTTCTTTATTTTGGCCTTATGATGGGGTTGGCTGCCCTCGCCACTGAATTTTTTGAGGAGTTGTTCTTCATCCGGGTGGCTCCCAAGCCATTCGACCTTGCCCGAATCGATGTCGTAAAGGGCTCCCACGACCTTGAGCCTTCCGTCCTTCACACGCTCTCGCGTGACCGCGCTGGTCCGGAGCAAATCGCTGATGCCCTGCCAAATATTGGCCTTTACCGCTTCTTCCACCAATGGCTCTCCGGTGAGGTCGGGATGCTTGGCTCTGGCGGCAGCTACAGCCGGCTTGATGTTGTCCACCAGGGGAGGAATATTGCCGTGGACCGCTGCGTTCTGAACTACTGCCGTCACAGCGCCGCAGTGGGTGTGGCCCAGAACCACCATGAGCGGCGTGGCCAGATGATCCACACCGTATTCGATGGATCCGGCTTCATCCGTATCCACCACATTTCCTGCGACGCGAACGACGAATATTTCCCCAAGTCCTTTATCGAAAAGGATCTCTACCGGCACCCGCGAGTCGGAACAGGACAGGATGGTGACATAGGGGTGCTGCCCCCCGGTTGCGGTCGCCGTGCGGCGATCCTGGCTCCAGTTGGGGTGGGTCGGGGCCCCGGCAGCATAGCGGGCGTTTCCCTCCTTCAATTGTTGCATGGCTTCATCGGCGGACACTCCCGGCCCGGCACTCGAGGCCTGGAGGGGAATGCTGTTCAGCAGCAAAAGCATGGTGAGGGCAAGGGTCAGGCTTGTCTTCTTCATCATGGGTCTCCTCCGGTCTTGGGTCAGTGGTTCATGAGTCAGCAAAACACTACGTGGCCTATTCTTCTGGCGGGCTTTCTCCACCCGCACGCTTCCCTGAAAGCTCGATGCCGTATTTCTTGATTTTGTAATGGATCGCCCGACGACTGATTCCCAGGAGCTCCGCCGCATCCTTTTGAACCCAGTTGGCTTGCTGCAGAGCGCGGATGATGGCGTTCCTCTCGCTTCCTTCGAGAGAGAGGGTGTCGATTTCCTGGGAGGGCGCGGATCGCTGGGGGGCGTGGGGAAGGCCCGAGAGATGCAGATCACTGGGGTGCAGGACCCCGCTCCTGCAGAGCACCACACCCGCTTCCAGTGCATTCTTGAGCTCCCGCACATTTCCGGGCCAGGGGTATTCAGTGAGCCATTTGATGGTTTCGGGAGGCAGCTTCACCGGGGGAAGCTTGTGGCTTTCACAGAACACCTGTGTAAAATGTTGAGCCAGTAGGGGAATATCTTCCCGTCGCTCACGCAGAGGAGGAATTTTGAGGGTGACCACCCGCAGCCGGTAGTAGAGATCCTCCCGGAAGGTCCCTGCCTCCACCTCTTCGGGCAAATCCACATTCGTAGCGGCAATGACGCGGCAATCCACCGGTATCTCCTTCAGGTCCCCGATCCTTCGAATCTTTCGATCCTCCAGGAAACGCAGCAGGCGAACTTGCATTTCCGGTGAAATGTTTCCGATCTCGTCCAGGAAGAGGGTCCCATGATCCGCAGCTTCAATGAGGCCTTTTTTATCCCGAATGGCGTGGGTGAAAGAGCCTCTTACATGCCCGAAGAGCTCGCTTTCCAGGAGTCCGGTGGGAGTCGAACCGCAGTCCACCACCACAAACGGATGCTCCCGGCGAGGACCTCTCTCATGGATCAGATGGGCCACACGCTCCTTCCCGACGCCGCTCTCTCCCAGCAGGAGCACATTGACGTCACTGGGAGCGATCCGTTCGATGAGGTCGTAAAGCTCCCGCATGGCCGGACTCTTCCCCCCGTAGAGCACCTGCTCCAGGGGAAGGATGGGCTCCTTCTCCTTGCGGCGCTCGGGAACGCTTCGTTTCTTGAGGATCTCGGTGACCTTCTGCAGGAGGTCTCGTCCACTGAAGGGCTTTGTCAGGTAGTCCACCGCACCGGCTTTCACGGCGCTCACCGCATCGGAAATGGTGCCGTAAGCGGTAAGAAACATCACGGGCAGGTCTGGATTGAGGGAGCGTGCCTCCTGGAAAAGGTCCATTCCTCCCATTCCAGGCATCTTGACATCGGAGATCATGAGATCCACCGGCTGGTCCTTCAGGATCTCGATGGCTTCCGGACCTTCAGAGGCTGTCAGGACACGAAAATCTGCAGAAGAGAGCCGTGCTTCCAATACTTCCAAAATATGAGGGTCATCATCCACCACAAGAATGGTTTGTTTTGTGGTCAAAGCTCGCTCCGATTTCACGGGGGTCATGGGGATGTAATCTCTTGCTTTTTTTCCTGGAATTTTAAATGGATTTCTTCCAGGGATGTGATCTGTTTTTTCAGCTTCCGGATCTCTCTGTCCTTCGCCCCAATACTGGCTTTCATTCGTTCCAATTCCTTCTCCCGGGTACGCAGGAGCTCTTTACAGACCATGTAGCTGTTGTAAATATTGCTGCGCTCGACGTGCTTGTGCGGTTTCGGGGCACTCTCTGCTGGAGTCGAAGTCTGGGGTGCTCCAGGAGGGACCAGCCGCTCCAAAAAAGGAGTCAGCATGGCGGGATTCTCCCCTTCGGACTCTGGGAGATGCTTCCGGCTCCAAAGCTCCCAAACGCCCATGGCCTGCGTATATTCTTCGGGATTATCTGCCAGAATCAACCTGGTGGCGGCAAGGGCAAAAAGTGCCCGTTGCCGGTTGGCCTCATGAGTCGCACTCTCGCTCAAAACCTCAAACAGGCCTGCGGCCGTGCTATAATCCTCTCGGTAGAAGGCATCCATGCCCTGCTTCCATGATTCGGTAAAACCCTCTTCAACGCGGCCCACGGACGGTTCGTTGTTCCGGGGGACTGCGGTCTTCTCAGGTCTCTGTGTGGAAGCACATCCCGGAAGATTCAACATGAGGAGAACCAGGAGCAGGCAAAATGTGGACTGAAGCCATGCCATATGAAGAGAGATCCGATGGTCCCATGCTTTCATTATGCTTGTCATTCCTCAGAGGAAATGGGAAGGGTAAAGGTAAAGGTACTGCCTTTCCCTAACTGACTTTCCACCCCAATGGCCCCCCCATGGGCTTCGACAATATGCTTGGAAATGCTCAGGCCGAGGCCTGCGCCATCGACTTGATTCCGTATTCCTGAAGCCCTGTAATACTTGTGGAAAACCATGGGCAACTCATCCGCGGGGATCCCGGGGCCGTTGTCCTCGACACTTAATTTCAGCCATTTCCCCGCCGGACCCTGATCAACGTGTATACGTACAACAATATTGTCTCCAGGGGAAGAGAACTTGATGGCATTCCCCAAAAGATTCATCAGGACCTGCTGCAGATTTTCAGGGTCGCCCAAGGCTTGAGGCAGTTGGTCGGGAATTTCCGTCCGGATTTTGATGTCTCTGGCTTCGGCGGCCGGCGTAACGCGGTAGATGCTGCCCGAAACCAGGTCAGCCGGGGAGAAGGGAATGCGCCGAATGGATACGGCGCCTGCCTCCAGGCGGGAAACCTGCATGAGGTGGTTCAGCAGTTCGCATATGCGCTCGATTTCTTTGCTGGCGATTTCCAGAAACCGACGCTGCCGGTCGTTGATGTCTCCCATGACCTCTTCGGAAATGAGATTGACAGACTCCCTGATCGAGGTCAGGGGAGTCCTGATTTCATGACTCAACATGGAAATGAAATCCGATCGCATCCGCTCTTCCTCCTTCAGGCGATTGGCCATGTCGTTGAAGGCTCCCGCCAGTTCACCGAATTCGTCCTTGGATCGGATGCGAATGGGCTCTCGTAGCCCTTCCCGTGAGATGGAATGTATCCCGCGGAGGAGCTCCCGGAGGGGCCTGCTCATGGAGCGCGTCAGAAAGATGATGCCCATGAGACCCAGCAGGGCGGAGCACGCAAGTCCCACCAGTCCCCATTTCACGGCCATCTCTCCCCGGTGGTTCAGCCCCCGCATTTCGGCTTCTATCTGCAGCTCATTGTCGGATCTGGCCTTGGAAATCCGTTTGACCCAGTCGTTGATGGCCTCTTCGGGAATCCACAGGACGTCCGAGGATTCTTCGCCATTGTGGCCTTCCAGTCCTCCCGGCAGCTGATCCACGTAATCTTTGAAAAGTTGCTTCCAGGGGTTGTCCGCCTTGCCTTCCATGGGCTTCAGCAGAAGTATTTCAGTCAGATTCTCCTCAAACTGCCTCTGCGCTGAAGCGAAGTAAGTCTTGTAATCATCCTTTTTCAGTAGATTGTATTTGCTCTCCGTTTCTGCCATCCACAGGAGACTTTCGATCATTTTCTTCGAAGCCGAAGATATCCTGAAGTTCTTGTTGACGACATCCTCGGATATTTTCATGATTTCCTGAATATGGATGAACAGAACAACGATCGTCCCGTTGAATATTGAAATGAGGATAAAATAAAACAAGAAAAACTTGATCATTATTCCAAATTTTATCTTCATCCATCTCCTGTCGACAGTCTTCCGGGTGAAGGGGCAGCTGAAAACGTAATGTCGCATTTGCCTGGCGCCATAGTGCTCTGCGGGGGCGAGAAGGTAGAATATACTTAGATTTTCAGTGAGTCAATCAGTCCATGGGGCTGCCATTCCTCCAGCGTGCGTCGGCAAGATTCGAGAAAGTAAGCCATGCCTTCCGGGGATTTCGGAGGATACCATGGGCACGTGGGATTCCAGTGTATTCGAGACGACCGGCTCTTCCTCGTCTCTGTTCGGTGGGGGAGAAATGAGTCCATAAAGATTCAACGATTTGCCGTCAGTTTCCGATTCTCGACGAGAAGTCTCTGCATGAATTTCCGTTGTAGGAAGCCCTGTCGGAAAGGATAGTGATGGACCCCGTTTTTCAACCCTCATGGATCAGGCACAACAGGTTGATGATCCATGCTGTTTCGGCGCTTGTGCTGTTGGTGCTCCTCGGTTGGTTTTGCGTGGAATGGCGTGCCGGAAAAGTGGATGAGGAGATGCGGGCACAGTTGCTGCGGCAGGTGGTGCGAATTGCTCAGGCAGTCAACCCCGAACTGGTCAAAGAGCTTTCCTTTACCTCGGCGGACAAAGGTTCGCTGCCCTATGAGCGTCTTCGTGAGCAGATGACGGCCTATGGTCGCCTCATTTGGCAGCGTGGCATCTACAGCATGACTTTGAGGCACGGGAAGCTTTTCTTCGGTCCTGAGAACTACGAGGAAGGAGATCCCATGGCAAGCCCTCCGGGTACGCTCTATGAAAACCCAGCCCCGGAGGCCTATGAGGTATTCTCCCGGCGGAAGCCAGTGACCATAGGGCCTGTAACGGACGAATACGGGACGTTTGTCACAGCATTCGCACCGGTGCTGGACCCCCGAACCGGAGATGTGCTCATGGTCGTCGGCATGGACATCCTGGCCGATGACTGGAGGGCTGCGGTCAGCGCCGCGCGCCTGCCTCCTGCCGCGATGACACTTTTTCTCGCATTGCTCGTCCTCGGCTGCGCCGCAGGCATCTACCGGCGCAACAATCTGCCCGTGGAATGCGCGCGTCCCCTGAGACACATGGAGACCGCGATGGTTGGACTCCTGGGACTTGCGCTGACGGTTGTGACCACCTTGGTGGTGATCGAAACCGAACGCGGGGAGGAGGCAAGGGTTTTTGTGGAATTCAGCGATTCCAAGGCCGAGGCCATCCGAAGCATATTTCGTGGCATTTGCGAGGATCTTGCCTCCATCGCACGGTTTTTCGAAGCCAGCCAGCGCGTGAGGCGACAGGAGTTTGCGGCCTTCGTAGAACCTCTGGCAAGGAACGCCGTCGTCGAAGGATACCGATGGGTCGAGCTTGTCCGCCAGGGTGAACGATCCAGGTATGAAGCCGAGGCAATGGCTGAAGCCCCTCTGGACTTGGCCATATGGGAGAAATCGCCGGAAGGACAGCGCGTTACGGCTTCGGCACGTCCTGCCTATTTTCCCGTGCGTTATGCCGCGCCGGGGATCGGGAGCGAGGCGGAGACGGGGTTCGACATGAGCTCGAGGCCATTGTGGTCGTCTGCCTTCGATCAGGCAGCCTGCGCCGAATTCTGGATTCCTGCGGACCCCGTGTCCGTGGTTTTCGACGGTATTGAAGCGATAGACATATTGGCCGTTCGACCGGTTTTCCGGGCAGAGAGTGCCGACGAGGAATTCCCGGGCGGTGGCGGTGGCCCCCAGCTGAATCTGCGGGGTTTTGTCACTGGGAGGCTGCGCCTGCAATCTTTTCTCGAAGCGGGCTTAAAGTCATACACCGCTGAATCCCCCTTGCTGGAGGCGCACCTGTTGGGTTTGATGGACCCCAGGAGACCGAAACTTTTGGCCGCCTATCCGCACGCAAGGACGGACGACCGACGCATCATCATGGGCAAAGAGAATCTCCAGCAAAATCCCCTTTCCCAGGTGCTTCCGGTGTTCGCCTTCGGACGCACCTTCGCTCTCGTTCTGCATCCTGCTTCCGGATTTTATGCCTCGAATCCTCTCCGGCAGGGCTTGTTGGCAGGATTCGCCGGGTTAGTTGGGACGGCCGTCCTCACCCTGTTTGTCGGCTTCCTGCGCAATCGTCAAGCGAGGCTGGAGGCTCAGGTAGTGGAGCGCACCACTGCCCTCCGTGAAAGTGAAGAGCGGTTCCGCGCTCTGTTCGAAAACTCCATGAGCGGCGTAGCCCTGTGTGAATTTGTTTTGGATGAGCGGGGAGGGCCTGAGGACTATATCTACCTGCATGCCAATCCCGCTTTTGAGGCGCATACCGGGTTGCGGGTAGCAGAAATCTTGGGGAAACGGGCCTCGGAGGTTCAACTGGGCATTGAAACGATGAGCTTTCTCCAGAGATATGGAAAGGCTCTCATGAGGGGTGAGCCTGTTGCCTTCGAATTGTTCCTGGAAAAGGAACAGCGGCATTTCAACGTTATCGCGCATTTCATGGATGAAGGTCGATTTGCTTTCACTCTTTCCAACATCACTGAGCAGAAGCGGGTCGAAGAGACTGCTCGAGAGCTGGCAGAGCGCCTTCAATACTATTTCACAGTCAGTCCGGTGATCATCTACATCTTTAAAATGCAGGGACCTGGACGCATGCAGCCCGTATGGGTGAGCGAGAATATTGAGAACCTCCTGGGATATACGGCGAGAGAAGCTTTAACGGCGGACTGGTGGGCCATGCACTTGCATCCCGAAGACGCCGATGGGGTCATGGAGAATATGAGCCAACTGATGGAAAAGGGGAGCCTCACCCAGGAATACCGGTTTTTGGGAAAGGATGGCGCCATCTGTTGGATAAGGGATCAGCTTCGGGTGACTCGGTGTGGCAATGGCCCAGCCAAAGAAGTTGTGGGTGCGTGGATCGACATCACCGAACAGAAGCGGGCGGAATCGGAATTCAAAAAACTGGAAGTACAGTTCCATCAGGCCCAGAAGATGGAGGCCGTGGGACGGCTTGCAGGGGGAGTCGCCCACGATTTCAACAACATGCTGGGAGTCATCCTGGGATACATTGAATTGGCCTTGATGGATCTTGACGATCTGGACCCCATCCGTCATGTCCTGGAAGAAGTGAAGTCCGCCTCTCATCGCTCGGCAGATCTCGTCCGACAATTACTGGCCTTTGCCCGTAGACAGGTCGCCAACCCCGTCCCGCTGAACTTGAACGAAACAGTGGAAAACATGCTGAAAATGCTTCGTCGCCTCATCGGTGAGGACATCGACCTGGTGTGGGTACCGGGGCATGGCCTCTGGAATGTGCAAATCGATCCCTCGCAGTTTGACCAGGTGTTGGCGAACCTGCTGGTCAACGCCCGCGATGCCATCGATGGGGTGGGAAGAGTCACCATCCAAACGAACAACGTGGTGCTCGATGAAACATTTTGTGCCAATCACGCAGGATGCGTTCCCGGTGAGTATGTGCTGCTGGCGTTGAGCGATGAAGGCTGCGGGATGGAGCTGGAGATGCAGTCCAAGGTTTTCGAGCCCTTCTTCACCACCAAGGAACTTGGAAAAGGAACCGGACTGGGGCTTTCGACGGTATTTGGAATTATCAAGCAGAACGGAGGCTACATCAACCTCTGCAGTGAAAAGGGCTGTGGTTCGACTTTCAATATTTACCTCCCGCGTTTTCAGTCCGGGACAGCCGATTCCGCTGCAGGTATGCAAAGTGACCCGGGCTCGCCGAAAAAAGGCACGGAAACCGTGCTCATTGTCGAAGATGAAAATGCGATCCTGGAGCTTGCCGGCGGAATGCTTCGGCGCTTGGGCTATTCAGTGCTTTCAGCCGGGACTCCTGGTGAGGCCATACGCCGGGTCCAGGAGTATCCGGGGCTCATTGATCTTCTGATCACGGATGTCGTGATGCCGGAAATGAACGGTCGGGAGCTGGCAAAGCGGTTGGAGGCCCTGCAGCCCGACATGAAATGCCTCTACATGTCCGGATACACTGCCGATGTCATCGCACACCAGGGTATTCTCGAACACGGAGTACGATTCCTTCAAAAACCCTTTGCCGCGAAGGCCCTTTCCGACAAGGTCGCAGAAGCGCTGGGGCATTGAGCACTTGTGCATCCAGGAAAAATGGCTTGGCTCCGACCACCTGATTGTGTATGAAAATAGACAACCGTTTGTCATGATTTTCAGCCGACAAAGCTGCTCCACAGGGCGCATCGGCAGAGAGGCGTGCAGGATGGTCCTGGCGCTGTGGAGAAGTTCATCGCCCCCGGCGCTCCGACGGTTGTCCTTTTCACCGGCATGTTGACAATGCAAAATTAGGGTCATTTTATGGACAAAAGCTTGCTTGCTCTGGGTTTCATCGCCCAGGGACTTTTTTCGGCAAGGTTCCTGGTGCAGTGGATTGCCAGTGAGCGAGTTGGAAAAAGCGTCATTCCACTTGCTTTCTGGATTTTGAGCCTCGCGGGCGGAGCGCTCCTGCTCCTGTATGCCATTCTGCGGCGAGACCCTGTGTTCATCGTTGGGCAGGCAGGCGGATTGCTCATCTATATTCGGAATGTTTGCCTCATATATAAGGAGCGTTTGGCCGGCAGGAGTGCCGTCAAGGCAGGATCGCTTGAGTGACGATGCAGTGATGACTCGCGGAAGTCATACCTCCCGCCGGAGAATCCTCCGGACGGAGTAGATCTTCTTGTCTTGGGATTCGAAGTACACGCGGGCCAGTATTTCCCCCAGAAGACCTATGGCAAGGAATTGAACTCCTGCCAGCATCAGGACTGACGTCAGCAATGCCAGGGGGCCGTGCTCCTGAAAGATATGAACGCCGGAGAACACCTTTCGGAAGAGCAGGAACATTCCCATGAGGAATGAGCTTCCTGAGCACAGCAGGAACAGCTTTCCGAAAAAATGAAGCGGGCGGGTCATATAGCGCAGGAGAAATCCCACCGTCAGCAAATCGAACATGACCCGAAATGTTCGGGAGAGCCCATAATGGGATTTGCCCGAGTAACGTCCCATGTCCTGTATTGGAATTTCAACGATGCGTGCTCCGCTCAGGGAGGAGAGAGCGGGAACAAATCGGTGCAGCTCCCCGTAAAGGCGGATATCCGCGAGAACTTCCCGGCGATAAGCTTTGAAGGTCGTGCCGAAGTCATGGAGCTGTACCCCCGAGACTCTGGCCATCAGCCAATTGGCGATGTGCGAGGGAATGGTGCGCGTCAGGAGGGCGTCCGAACGCGATACCCTCCAGCCTGAAACCAGGTCATATCCCTCCTGGATCTTACTGAGAAAATTGGGGATTTCTTCTGGCGCATGCTGCAGATCCCCGTCCATCGCCACGACAACTTCTCCCCTGGCATGATCAAATCCTGCCATGAGCGCCGCTGTCTGGCCGAAGTTCCTGCGCAGTTGGACCACGGTCACACGGGAATCTCTTTCGTAGATGCTGTCCAGAATTCCCGTCGTGCCGTCTGTGCTGCCGTCGTTCACCAGCACCAATTCCCATCTTTTCTCCTGTTTCTCCAGGGTATCTCTGATCCGCTGATAGAGCTCTTCGAGAGTCCTGGCTTCGTTGTGCAAAGGAACGACGACAGAAACGCCGGGTACGTCCGCACTCGGTTCCGCATCGCATCGGGACGGCGATGCCTGAAAGCTTCTTTTCACTCAGTTGCTCCACCATAAGGCACGAGGGCAATCTTGTATTGGTCCAGGAGGTCTCGCCAGCGTGCTGAAAGAAGAAGGTCCAGCTCGTTCTGCCGCTGCTGCAGGAGCCGGGTTTTTTGCCGGGACAGGTCTTTGTCGCAGAAGGCGGGATGCAGCATCCATTCGCTGGTGCCGTGAGGGAGATGTTGGAGCAGGAATATCATGGCGGCCTCGTTCCAAATTCCCGTCAGGGAGACGCCGCAAAAATGTTCGGGGCACCGAAGACCTTCCTGCCCGATGCGGCGCAGAAAGTGGCGCTTGAAGATGGAAAAGATCCTGGCTTTGGCATGCTGTTTACAGAATAGGATTCTTTCCCCCCTTCCCACTAAGGGAAAGAGGTCCAACCCTGCCGATGCTTCGAAGGGGTTCCGGATCCATCGTATGGCATGCCTTCGTGCCACCTGAATGACGGCTTCCAGCACTTCCGGGATGGCATGGACGTGCTTGTGGCTGTCTAGATGGGTAGGTCTCAGGCCTGCATCCACGACTCTGCTCACCTGAAAATCCAGTTCTCTCACGAGAGCCTTCAGCGGAATTTTACCCCGTTTGAGGGAAAGGAGGAGACAGCTGGGTGTTGGGGGTAAGAGCCCCTCTGAAGTCAGTAATTCCCGGATTTCATGCTGAGGTGCGGCGGGGGGCATTTCAGTGAGAGCAAGGTGCACCCCGATGCCCAGTGCCGGAGTGGCCTTACAGACCTCGACGGCCTCCTCGAAGGCCTGCCCCCTGGCCAGAAGTGTGGTGCTGCTCAGGCTTCCCTCCATGAAGCACTGGAGGATAGCCCGATTGACGCCCGCAGTGTAGCCCATATCGTCGGCATTGATGATCAGTTGGCGCGTCATGGTTTGGAGTCGGATCCGAAGAGCTGATGGTTTTCCTGAGGGGTAAGCATGTCCCTCGTTCACTGCGCAAGCAATGACTCTTTCGACCCTCGAGATAGAGGAATAGCTACCAGAAGCGCCTCAACGTGTCAAGGCGGCACGCTGGCAATGGATGTATTCCGGCTTTTCATTCATTGCGATTTACGATACTTTGAGCCCATTTGGATTCTGTGAACTTTATTCGGGAAAGGGCGACAGATATGACTTCCGGTAAACGGGAAAAGTGCCGCGTGGTGTGCTCCCTGTTGCTGCTGCTTGTTGTACCTTTGATGGCGGTAATCAATGCCCGGGCTGCGGAACCTGAAGTCCTCAACCTGGACCAGCTGATTGCCATGGCCTTGGAGAAAAGCCCGGAAATCAAGGAGGCGGACCAGGATATTGCAGTGGCTCAGAGCGACCTGGACCAGGCGAAGGCCGGCCGGTGGGCGCAGCTCGATATCACAGGAGTGACAGGGCCGGTGGAGGATGCCGATCTGCCCACGGTTGTGGTGAATGAAACCTTGGGAAACGGGTTGTTCCTGGGCGAGCTGCAGAACAATGACAAAGACCGTCTCGGTGTCTTTGGCCGCCTTGATTTCAACCTCGTACAGCCGTTGTACACTTTCGGGAAGATTTCTCATCGTCAGGATGCCGCAGCGTTTGGGGTGGAAGCCCAGAAGTCTGCCAGGATCAAGAAGAACAACGACATCATATTGAGCATCAAGGAGCTTTATTATGCCCTGATCGTAGCGGGGCAGGGCAAGGATGCAGCCCAGGATGCCGATGGATTCATCCGGGATGCGCGTCAGCGGATCGAAAAATTGATTGCAGCCGGTTCCACCAACGTCGACGAGACGGACCTGTACCGCCTGGATGCATTCGAAGCCGACATACAACGGTTCAAGGTCAAGGCGGATTCCGGGGCTCAATTGGCCTACACGGCCCTCAAGAGAACCATCGGCTATCCAGCGGCCAAGGACTTCAAGCTGGATCGGTATGAACTTCCCAAGGACACGCGGACCTTGGCGGATCGAGAGGAATATATCCGCCGGGCTCTGGAAACGCGCCCGGAACTGGAGCAGCTGGAAAAGGGGCTGCAGGCCCAAAAATCGATGCTGGATGCCGCCAAAGCTGACCTTTATCCTTCTTTTTTCCTCGCGGGAGTGGCGTCGCTGGCCGGTGCACCGGGCCGTGAGCGCATGCCCATCTCCTACTTTGAAGATGATTTCAACCATGCTTATGTTGGTGTTCTGCTGGGTGGGCAGTGGCATTTCGATCTTGGCATCGGGCAGGGCAAGGTGCGCAAGGCTGCGGCGGAATATCAGAAATTGCTGCACAAGAGAGATTTTGCCGAGCAAAACATTCCCCTCCAGGTGGCCAAGGAATACCAGGACGTGCTGGAAGCGAGGAGCTCTTATATTTCCTACGAAAAGGCGGCCAAAGCATCGCGAAAATGGATCGTGGCGTCTTTTGCCAACTTTGACATGGGAGTGGGCACGGCAAAGGATATGTTCGAAGCCATCGACCGCTACGGGAAAAATCAGGGGGACTACCTGCGCGCACTCTTCGACTACCATGTCGCACTGGCCCGCCTGGAATATGCTTCGGGAATTGATGCACAAGCTATCCCATAAAGGGAATACTCATACGCAATGAAGCTGATCGTGAGATGCATCCGAGCCTGGATGGCCTGGGTCCTGCCCAGGCCACGTCTTGTTTTAGGGATTGTCTTTACCTCCGCAGCGCTTTCCCTTGCCTATACGGCGGCGCATCTGGACGTGGCAACCGATCAATTGGAGCTCATTTCCCCCCATCATCCCCTCATTGCCCTTTTCGATCGGATGGATCCCTTTGACGACGGCAGTAAGAGGAGCCTTACGGTCGTCATCGAAGCCCCCACGCCCGATCGAGGGTTGTCGTTCCTGCTGGCTCTCGTTCCACGCATTCAATCGGAAACGCAGCATTTTGAGAAGGTCTTCTACCGGGTGGACCCCGAGGTTTTCAAGCCATGGGCGCTTCTCTACCTGGAAAGGGAAGATCTGCTCGCCCTTCGCAACACGCTGCAGGAGCATGCGCACATGATTCAGGGGCTTGCGCAGCAGCCGAGCGTACCGGCGTTTCTGGCTCTTGCCAATGATGAAATGGCCCGGCGCATGGTGGGGGAGCTCTTCACCGGTTTCCTCGACGAAGAGGCCACCCAGGAGGGGTCGGAGCGTGCCGGGGAAGGGATGGACCTCGGCTTCCTCATCGAAACTTTGGAAGGGCTTTCCCGTTACCTCAAAGGAAATCCCGACTATATCTCCCCCTGGTCTTCTTTCTTTGCACAGGACAAACTGGCCCTCCACCAGGAAGGTTATCTCTGGGAGGGACAGAAGCGTTTTCTCCTCGTCACCGTTGTTCCCAGAAAAACTCATGGGACTCTCACCGAGTTCCAGGACGCTCTGAAGCATCTACGGCGGCTGATCCATGAAACTCAGGCGTCGTATCCCGATATACAGGCGGGTGTAACCGGCCAGGAAGCCCTCAACGATGACCAGATGACCACGGTCTTGAAAGATATGGAACGGGCAAGCTGGATTGCGTTTCTATGCGTCTGGGTCCTCCTGGTGACCTTTCGCAGAAGCTTCCGCCGCCCTCTCATCCAAATGGTGGCTCTGGGAGTGGGACTCTGTTGGACCTTCGGGTGGGCGACCCTTTTTGTCGGTCGTTTGAACATGCTTTCGGCGGTGTTTGCACCACTGTTGATCGGCCTTGGAGACGATTTTGGCATCCACTGGTTCAGCCGCTATGAAGAGGAAGAACGTCTGGGATACGAGGATCGTCAATCCATCATCCGCAGAGTCATGGATAGTTCCGGGCCGGGAATCGTTCTGGCAGGCTTCAGCACTTCTCTTTCATTTCTTCCATTTGTGCTGACAGGATTTCGCGGCCTCATGGAGCTGGGAGTGATTGCCGGCGTGGGGATCCTCCTCGTGCTGCTGGCCTATCTCACGGTTCTTCCCGTCCTGAGTGTTTTCATGGCAGGAGATCTCAACGGCTCCTCGGTGTTTCGGGAGGCCGCAGGGGATGGACGGCGACTCCTGCGATTGAGCTCATCCGGGGGGCGGTGGATCCTGGGAGGGGTGGTGAGCCTCTGCTTGCTCAGCCTGGGGAGCGCCGTTCGCGTGGGTTTTGATCTCAATCCCCTGCGGCTTCAAGCCGAGAACGCCGAAGCAGTCGTCTGGGAAAAACGGCTTGTGGAACATTCCCAGCGATCTCTCCTGTCCTGTGCTGCTCTTGCCGGCTCTCCCGAAGAGGCGAAAACGAAAATCGAAGCCTTTGAGGCCCTTCCCACCGTTGCCGCAGTAGAAAGTGTCTACTCGATTCTGCCCGAAGACCAGGACGAAAAGCTTGCAATCCTTCGATCTTTTCTGAAGGATATTCCCCTGGTGAAAAGCGCATCGCTGCATCCACCCCAATCTTTACCCGGACAGAAGGATGTCGAGGAAATCCAGGCGACACTGAAGCGCATCCGCTTCAAGATGCAGGAGGATCAGGCGGACCAGTGGGGTGCCGACGCTCCAGTGGTGGAGCAGATGGCGAGGGTGCGGTCCCTGGCTGAGGAAGTGATCCAGGCTCTGAACTCTTCCCCCGAGGTTCTCCAGCGATTGGGAGACTATCAGGCACGGTTCCGGCAGGATTTGTTGGAAACCCTGGAGTTTGTAAGGAAAGGAGCCTCTGCCTCTCCCATGAGCCTCCAAGATATCCCCAAGGAGGTGAGAGATCGATTTTATCAAAACGATCAGTACCTGATCCGGATTTACCCCAAGGAGTCAGTATGGGAAAGCGGGTCCCTCGCTCGATTCATCGAGAGCCTTCAGGGTGTGGATCCTGAGGTGGTGGGGGATCCGGTTTCCCTTTATGTCTTTTCCTCCGCTTTCAAACGAGCCTGCGTTCTGGCTTCCGTCTATGCGGTCGTCGCGATTTTCCTTCTCCTGCTTTTTTCGTTCCGCAGCCTGGGAGTGGCTTTGCTGGCCA
>DAIQOB010000020.1:9039-15380 GCA_036788075.1 Syntrophobacteraceae bacterium | reverse complement strand
AATGTGAGAGATACCCTCTGCCTGGAGCCAAGCGCTCGTCTGGTCCATGACCGTGCTTTTCCCGCAACCGTCCACTCCTTCGAAGCTGATGAACCGAGCCGGAACGCCCGAGGTCGTTTTCATAAGTGGTGAATTTCCTTTCATGCTCACGCCCCCCCGTTCAGCTCCCGCACCTGTTTCTCTGAATGACAGGTGCTCCGCACGAGAGGCCCTGACTCGACCCAGCGGAAGCCGGCAGACTGCCGGAATTGAGCTCTACCGGCGCCAGCTCCACCTGGAAAACGTCTTCAATGTTCTGCTTCAAGGCATGGCGAACTTCCGGCAGGAGCACGGGACGCCCCAATTCGTGCGCCAGGGAGGTCACTCCGATTCCCTTGAGTCCACACGGGTGGATCCAGCCAAAGGGATCAAGGGAAACATTGGCATTGAAAGCGAAGCCGTGAAAGGTCACTCCACGGCGAACGGCAATGCCGACGCTCCCCAGCTTGCTGCTCCCGACCCAGACTCCACGGTTCAAGGGATTGCGGGCCGCAGGGATCCCCCAGCGGGCAGCCGTCCGGATCATGACCTCTTCCAGCCGCGTGACATAATCGACCACCAGGAGACCCGCAGAGGGGAGATGCACGATTCCATACCCGACCAGCTGCCCCGGTCCGTGAAAGGTGATGTTGCCTCCCCGCTCCACGTGGAAAACGGGAATCCCCGATTCCTCCAGAAAGCTTTCCGGAACGGTGAGATTTTCCCGCCCCCCCTTACGGCCCAGGGTGAAAACCGGCGGATGCTCCAGGAGCAGGAAAACATCCGTCACCATAGCGCCCGACTGCCGCGCGGCAACCATCTGCTCCTGCAGGCGCCAGGCCTTCCCGTAATCCAGCAGGCCCAGATCCAGGTAGAGCCAGGTCTTGTGCGTGTAAACTTTGGATGGGATGGTTTTCATGTCTTTCATGAGCCTTCTTTTCTGGCAATGCGGCGACTGGAGCGATCTCTGAAGCTCCAAGCCCTATGTATCCCTCCATCCCTACCGCCATGCCCGCCAATTCCCATACTCGATCAAAGCCAAAATCCTTTTCCTGCAACTTATTGGAAATTGAACACATCGGCAATAGTGTTGTGTGATTCTTCCAGGAGTCTTAGCCCAGGTGTCGTGGTTAGGCATTGGAAGCAGCGATGACAGAGGACTGTTACGTTCATGCCATTCGGTCGCTTCCCGCCGGCATCTTCTCAATCTTGTAGCGCAGTGTGCCCCGCGGGATTTTCAAGAGCTTGGCGGCTTGGGAGATGTTGCCGTCCGCCATGCGGAGGGCGTTCCGGATGAGGTGCGTGGCGAATTCGTCCACGACGGCTTCGAGGTCGATCCCCTCCCGGGGAATGGGGTAGTCGAAGGGCTCGGCGTGCGGGGCGCTCGCTCCCAGCCCCTGGGTCAACTCCTTGGGAAGGTGCTCCGGCTGAAGCGTTTTCCCCTTGTGCATGATGCAGATCCGCTCCATGACGTTCCGCAATTCCCTGACATTTCCCGGCCAGGAGTAGGCCAGGAGAAGTTTTTGCGCTTCCTCGCTCATGGCGCGGAACCCCCCGGAAAATTTCCTGGCATATTCCGACAGAAAATACTTGGAGAGGGCCAGCACATCTTCGGGCCGCTCCCGCAGGGGCGGCAGGTGGATGGGAACGATGTGCAGGCGGTAGAAGAGGTCCTCCCGGAACCGCTTCTCCTTGATGGCCTCACGCAGATCCTGGTTCGTGGCGGCGATGATCCGGACATCGATTTCCAACGCCCGCGTTCCCGCCAGCCTCCGCACCTTCTTGTCCTCCAGGACCCGCAGCAGCTTCGCCTGCAGTCCGAGATCGATCTCCCCCATCTCATCCAGGAAGATCGTGCCGCCGTCGGCCGCTTCGAAGAGCCCGATCTTTCTGCCCCGCGCCCCGGTGAAAGCGCCGCTCTCGTGCCCGAACAGCTCGCTTTCCAGGAGATTTTCGGGGAGGGCAGCACAGTTGATCTCGAGAAATGGCCGGCCCGAGCGGGGACTGAGGTTGTGGAGGGTGCGGGCGATGAGATCCTTTCCCGTGCCGGTCTCTCCAGTGATGAGGACCGTCGCATCGCCGTGCCTGGCCACCTCACGCACCTGATCGAGGATTTCCTGCAGGGCGGGGCTCTCGGCGATGACCGGCTGCCCTCCGAGCATCCCCTCGTGCTGCTTTTTGAGGGAGCGGACCTCCCGTTTGAGACTCTGGGTTTCCAGGGCCAGCTTGACGATGAGCCGGATCACGTCGGCCTTGAAGGGCTTCTTGATGTAATCGTAGGCGCCCAGCTTCAGGGACTCCACGGCCGATTCCACCGATGCGTATCCCGTCATGATGATGACCAGCAGGTTGGGGTCCCATTCCTTGACCTTTTTCAAAATATCCAGTCCGTTCATATCGGGCAGATTGAGGTCGAGGAAGATCAGGTCGATGGATTCCTCCTGGAGGCTTTTCAGAGCATCCTGGCCGGAAGAAGCCACAACGGTGGAGTAATTGTCTTCCTGCAAAATCCTTTCGAGGTTTTCACAGATGAAAGGCTCGTCATCCACAATGAGTATTTTTTCCATAGCTGCCAACGAATTTGCTCCGTCGAATTTGCGCTGTCAGGCAGGGCGCGGTTCAGAATAGAGGGTTTCCTCCGGGGCGAGGGACCCTTCCGACACCGGCAGGTCTATCCAGAAGGTCGTCCCCTCGCCGGGTTGGCTCATCACGGAGATGTGCCCCCTGTGCTCCTCCACGATGCTGTGAACGATGGCGAGCCCCAGGCCGCATCCCGAGGGGTTGCGGGAAAAGAAAGGGTCGAAAATGTAAGGGATATCTTCGGCGGCGATGCCTTTCCCGGCGTCCATCACCGAAACGCGGACCGCCGGCCCCGAGGTGAGGGATTCTTCCGTGGAGCTGGTCTTCACTTCCACCGCAAGGCTTCCGCCGTCGGGCATGGCCTGGATGGAATTGAGGAGAAGATTCAGGAGGGCCTGCTGTAGTTTTTCCGGGTCCAGGTGAAGGAGGGGCAGGGGCTCCTCGCCGCGGATGGACAGGGAGATCTTTTGATTCCTGCAGATCTTCCGAACCAGGAAGAGGGTCTTGTCCACGACCTCCATGAGGGGGCGCACCTGCAGCTTCACACCCCGTGACGGCATGGCGAACTCCAGGAGCCCATTGATGAGGTTTTCCAGGCGGTCCATCTCATGCAGCGACCGCTGGATCAATTCGCGCTCCCGGGGCATTTCATCCAGGCGGTCGTGGAGATCGTCCAGCATCAGGGAGATGCCCGTCAACGGGTTCCTCATTTCATGGGCGATGCCCGCCGCAAGGACTCCCAGGCTCACCAGGCGGTCGGAACGCCGGATGTGCTCCTCCATGCGCTTGCGTTGGGTGACGTCACGAATGAAAACGAGGTACACCCTTTTGTTCTGCTTTTCCTGGTGAATGGTGGAAAAATGCACCTCCAGAATTTTTTCCCGCCCTTCCTGGAAGATGGAGTAGTGCTCCAGGGAATGTACCTTGTCCGGTGCTGCTTCCAAGTATCCCCGGATGACTTCCACCCAGGACGGAAAAGCGGCGAATACCTCAGAGTAGGGTCTCTTGAGGGCCACCTCTGCGCTGATGTCGAACACCTTCTCGCTGTAAGGGTTGAACCATGTCACCCTCCCTCCGTCGTCCAGGGTCACGATCCCACTGGTCATGTGGGTCACGATGGACTTGATGAAGTTGCGTTCGTTCACCAGGCGCCAGTAGAGTTCCGACCGTTCGATGGCCCGGGCGGCGTCGTTGGCCAGAATCTGCAGGGATTCCACGTCGGTGGAATGGATCTCCCTTCGGCTGATCTTCGTGTCGGCACCCATGACGCCGATGATGCGGTCGCGGCTCTTGATGGGAGCGAAAACGAAAAAGTCCAGCTCTCCCACCTCGGCGATTTTCAGATCCAGTGGAGTGGCGTGCTCTTCGTGGTGAATGTCCTTGACGAACATAGTTTCTCCCGTTCGGTAAACCCGGGTGGGAATGCAGTCGTCCGCTTCGATATCGTATGAGGCCGACCTGGCCAGTTGATCGTGAAGCGGGGTGAACCCGTAGGTCTGATGACACACCAGGCGACGGGAGAGGGGGTCATACAGGTACAGGATGGCCCGATCATACCCCAGGCCGTCCACGCAGTTTTTCAGCACGGTCTCCAGCACCTGCTCGCGGTCATAAACGGAGCTCAGGTATTGGCTGAGGTAGTGCACATTCTGGAGCACCTTGAGCTGTTTTTCCAACTCCAGCGAATACTTTTCCAGGGACTTCTTGGAGCCTGCCAGCTGCTGAAGGGAATCTTCCATGTCCTTCTGATGCTCCCGGATCTCCCTGGCCATGTCCGCGAAGTTCCCGGCCAGAAGCTCCAGCTCATCTCCCGTTTTCACGGATACGGTCTCGGGATCTCCTCCTGCGGCGATCGCTTCGGCCTGGCGTGCCAGGGACAGGATGGGACGTGTGAAAGACCTGGCCAGCCACGCAGCCAGCATCATTGCCGCGAGGGAGGTCAATCCCAGAATCAGCAGGCTGCTCGCCTTCGTTCGGCGGACCATTTCATCGATCTTGCTTCCCACCATGAGGGCGGGCTCCTGGAACTTCAGCGTTTCGACGCCGATGGTGATCCCTCCGAAAACATTGTACCGGTCATAAGGGGGCCGATGGTAGGGAATGGCCGCATAAGCCATGACTCGTGGAATGCCCCCCACGTTGAATGTGCTGGTGACCCCTGAGCGCCCCTGGCGCACCTCCCGCGCGATGAGGGGGTAGTTGGGGTTGATGAAGCTGACGAAGTCCAGGTTGAAAGGGACCTCGCCCGCCAGAAGACGTTCCCGGGTGTAATCGGGTGCATGGGGATCGAATCCGCTCCCGTCCGGGCGAAGGCCTCGAATGTCATAAAACTTCGGATGTGAAATGATCCACCCCTCGTCATCGAACATGAACGCGTAATTCCCACTGGAATAACTGGGGAAAACCACGAAGCGCGCTTCGGTGGGGAGAATATGCAATGTCAGTTCCATGAGGTGCCGGTGATCGAGGGAAAGCAGGACGATGCCTTCCAACGTTCCGTCTACATGGAAACGGGGCGTCGCGAAACGAATCACCCCTTCGTACTTGCGGCCCTCCACGGCGCTTTCGACATCCCGGGCTCCCTGGAGTTGCTCCTCGCGTTTGACATACCATCCGGTCAGGCGCGAGACGAAGATCTCGCCTTCCTTCAATTTCAGGGCCTCTTCGAAATACCTCTCGGACTTGTAGGTCGTGTTCTCCGGTCGACTGACGTCCCGCATGGCGTGGGGCGGGACGACGGCGTCATCGACGATGCGGATCCGTTCGATCCCGTCGGCTCCGATGAACGCCAGCTCCCGGTAAAGCGGTATCTTGCGGCGGGCTTCCAGGGGTGCCTCGTTGGTTCCTTCCCGCGACCAGATTTCGCCCTGATGGTGCCGACCGAATTGCTGGTAGACCTCCGGGGTGAGGGGGAGCATAAGGAGCGTCAGCACATCCGCTTCACACGAGAGTAGGAAGCGATGGACGCGGTCAGCCAGTTCCACTGCCCGCAGCTCCAGGGATTCCCTGGCGCGAGTTTCCAACTGATGGGTGCTGCTGTCGATGGCGTGCCGGCCGATGGCTCGCAGGCTGTGCAGGATGGAAATGCCCAGGACGGAGAGGGGAAACATGGAAAGCGCCAGGAAGGCCAAAACCAGCTTCTTGCGTATGGAGAATGGAAAAACCATGGGGGGCTGCTCCTCAAAAATGCTCAAAACCTTCTTTGCAACACTGTATTCCAGACGCGGCGGATCTCTCATAATTTAATGGAGTGGAGAAGATTTGGGGAGGGTTATCTGGGGCGAAGGAAGGAAAACGGCAGCGAGAGCGGCGAAAATTCGCCGGCTCCCGGCTAAATTCCGCCGATCTATCGATCCATTGGATTTAATTGGCTAAATTATTTTAAAAAGGCTCCGGCTGGTCTCGTCTGTGGGGAGAGTGGCTGAAATTCGACCAAGGCACGGGTGGGGGAGGTACAACGGACTGCCCTGTCGATCTCCTCTCCGTCCGAGAGGAGAAAACGGGAAGTTTGTGTACGGTATTTGCATAATGGTTACAATATATTGATTTTATGAATTTATGCTGGTTGTGTCGAAAAAAGTAGCCTCATGTTGGAAGCGGCACTTTCCTGGAGGGGCTACATATTTTCGGCGGAAAGCTCGAAGAAAACCTTTGAGCGACATTTGGGATGCATGAGTGGCTGAAGGCAATCAGGAGGTTTTCAGATGAAAGCGAGGGATTTGATGATACCGATTTCCGACTGC
>DAIQOB010000020.1:0-8939 GCA_036788075.1 Syntrophobacteraceae bacterium | reverse complement strand
ATCAGGAGGTTTTCAGATGAAAGCGAGGGATTTGATGATACCGATTTCCGACTGCCCCCGACTGGCGGAAGATCGGAATATCTATGATGCAGTGGTGTTACTGGAGGCCTTTCGCCAGAGGTACGACCGGTGGGCCTATCGTCCTCGGGGGGTGCTGGTGCACGATGCCGATTTCATGGTCATCGGACACCTGAGGCATGCGGACATGCTGCGGGCCCTGGCGGCGCACGGAGTGCCGGCCACGGGGGCCATGCCCGCCTGGTCTTCCATTTGGGAGCAGGCAGAGGTCTGGAAGAATGTTCTCAATCATCTGCACAGTACGGCAAGGAGTGTCAGGGTAAAGGAAGCCATGCACGTCTACAGCGAAATGGAATACGTGGATGGAGACGCGCTTTTGGAAGAAGCCCTGGCACGGCTCATGGCGGGGCCCTACCTCAACCTGGTCGTTCGCTCTCAGAAAACCCCTCTTGGCATTCTCCGCCAGAGCGATGTTTTCGAGAGACTTTGCCGGGATATCAAGCTGTCGGGGATGCATTGATCCCCCTGGTGCAGACAGAGCGCCGGCATTGCATAAAACCGCGTTGATGGAACTGAAGGTGTCTGCCGTCCGGATGCAGGAGAAGGAGAATCGAAATCATGGCAAACGAAAGCTTGCAGGAACAATCCGTCGGTCTCAATAGCCCTGGAGAAGCGAAGGAAACGCTCACGCCCCAGGAGGAGCGCTTCGAGCGCTGGAGGAACACCATCGGCCTGGTTCTGGGGCCCCTCGTGGCCCTGTGGCTGTACCTCACCCCCATGCCGTCCCTCAGTCCGCAGGCGCACATCCTGGCGGCCATTATCGCGTGGATCGGGATCTGGTGGATCACCGAGCCCATTCCCATTCCCATGAGCGCACTCTTCGGAGCGGCCCTTTGCGTCATTTTCGGACTGGCGGACGCCAAAAAAGTCTTCGCACCCTTTGTGGACCCGGTCATCCAGCTCTTCCTGGGGAGCTTCATCCTGGCGGAATCCATGGCCATTCACGGTCTGGACAAGCGCTTCGCCTTCGCCATCATGTCCCTGAAGGCGGTGGGGAGCAGCACAGGCCGGCTTTTATGCGCCTTTGGCATCATATGTGCCTTTCTCTCCATGTGGCTCAGCAACACGGCGGCCACGGCCATGATGTTTCCCATCGGCCTCGGCATCATCTACGCCATGGGGGACATCGTCGCTCAGAAAACCGGCTCCACCGTCGACCCCACCAAGCTTCGCTACGGCACTGGAATGATGCTCATGGCCGCTTATGCGGCCTCGGCGGGAGGCATCGGGACCCCCGTGGGGACTCCTCCCAACCTCATCGGCATCGCCATGATCGAGAAGTATTGCCAGGTGAAGATTCCCTTCTTCCAGTGGATGCTCTTCGCCGTGCCCCTCCTGATCATCCTTTTTGCCCTCTTGTTTGTCCTCATGTACTACCTGCACAAACCGGAAGTTTCTCATATTGAAGGCAGCCATGAATACGTGGAGCGCGAACGCGGGCAGTTGGGCAGATGGACACAGGGCCAGAAAAATTCCATGCTCGCTTTTTTCGTCACGGTGGTTTTGTGGCTCATACCGGGTGTCCTGGCGGTCCTGTATGGGACCGACGCTCCCATTTCCAAGGCCTACGGCAAGTACCTGCCCGAGGGAGTGGTGGCGCTCATCGGGGCTTCCCTGCTCTTCCTCCTGCCTGTCAACTGGAGGGAGCGGGAGTTCACCATCTCCTGGAGCCAGGCCACCAAGATCGACTGGGGCACCCTGCTCCTCTTCGGGGGCGGGATCACCCTGGGGAACCTCATGTTTGAACTGAAGCTCGCCGAGGTCATCGGCAAGGGACTGCTGGATCTGAGCGGGGCCACCTCTGTGTGGGGCATTACCTTCGGAGCCATCTTCATCGCCATCATGGTGAGCGAAACATCTTCCAATACCGCTTCGGCCAACATGGTGGTGCCTGTCATGATTTCCCTGGCTCAGGCGGCGGGTGTCAACCCCATCCCTCCGGCCATCGGAGCCACTTTGGGCGCCAGCTGGGGCTTCATGCTGCCCGTTTCCACTCCCCCCAACGCCATCGTTTACGGATCCGGCATGATTCCCATCACCAAAATGATTCGAGCCGGCATATTCTTCGACATCCTGGGAGGCGTTGTCATGTGGATCGGCCTCCGTTTCCTCCTGCCTATGGTGGGGCTGGCCTGAATTCGAGGGTTGCAATGCTCTTGGGGTAGGGTGCATTTCATGCACCATCCCTTCGGAAGAAATGTTTCCGAGAAGATGGTGCGTAAAACACACCCTGCCTGTGTCCCCTGTCATCCTGCCGCCTCCTTGGGTGAAGGCGTACGGCAAGCGGCCGTGCGCCTTCACCCTTTAGCCCTGAATTCCCAGTCCATTCAAGAAAACTCATCCCAACGGCGCTGATTCATGTTATGAATCAAAGGAATTTTCATAAGAACACTCTGGAATGGGAGAGGGAACGTGGTTGATGCAGTGGTGGACACAGAAGAGAGAGAAGACGCAGCTGCCGGGCAGCCTCAAAAGATAGTGGTCTTTCAGCAGAACGGCAGTGGGCAATCCAAAATCGAGGGCATTCGGAGGTTCGGAGGGGACTCCTTCCTGCTGGAAGTGATTTCCATCGGTACTGCGTTGCCTCCCATCGTGGATGATCCCGAGGAATATCTTCCGGAATCCTTTCAGGCGGACCTGGTGCTGGATTTTCTCCGCCATCCGGATCTGTCTTACGAACTGGCGAAGCGTTGCACAGCGCGAGGCATCCCTGTCATCGCATCGGGCAAAAAACTGGAGATACGGGAAGCCCTGACACCACCCACCTGATGTGCCCTCGCCAGGCAGGTCGGCCTGGGCAGGTATGGGGAGCAGTTTGGGGCCCCGGATTATGAAGTGGTGTTGGATTCGGCAGGGCGCATCGAATCCCTGCGAGTGGTTCGCGGTGCCCCCTGCGGCGCCTCATGGGATGCGGGGGAGCGCATTGTGGGTTTGCCGGCGGAGGAGGCCACCATCCGTATCGGACTTGAGACCCAGTTTTTCTGTACTGCGAACCCGGCCGGGTGGGACCCTATGTATGGAAAAAGCCCCGTCCATTTCGCCGGAGAGGTGCACAAGAGCGCCCTCAAACGTGCCATAGAGGCCTGCAGTCGAGGCAACGAAGGCCTGCGAACCGCCACCGGGCGTTGATGACCCCCCATAGGGGCGGGGCAATGTCGTTGAATTGAGCTTGGATCGGCATTCCGGCGAAAGCCGGAATGCCGGCAAATAAAGACTTTCTGGACCCCGGTTTTCACCGGGGAGATGCTGAGTCAGCAGCATTGAGGAGGGCAGGAGGGTGTAAAAGTCACCGCGCATCCCTTCAATCCCCCTTCAAAGGGGGGCTTCCAAACCTCACCTCCCGGACCAGGTGATGGCTTTCGCTGGAATGTATTCGCCATCAGCGCCTGCTGCCGCCCAGCATGGTGCCGAGAACCCCTCGGACGATCGCACGGCCCACCTGGGAACCGATGCTTCGAGCGGCGCTCTTGGCAGCGGCTTCGAGTATGCTGTCGGAGCGGCGTCGCTTTCCTCCCCCCAGGAGTCCCTCCAGCACATCTCCCAACCCATCGAGCATGCCTGCCTCTTCCTGGAAGGACTCTCGTTCGAGTCCGTCCGCTCCACGTTCACCCGGGGAGGGCCGGGACGTGGGTGCCCGCCGAGCGGCTGCCGCCGCGGCCCTCGTTATCAGCCTCTCGTAGGCTGATTCGCGGTCCAGGATCTTTTCATAGTGCCCGTACAGCACCGAAGCCCGGATGATAGTGCCACGCTCTTCGTCGGTGAGAGGGCCCAAACGCGACGCAGGAGGCAGGATGAACGCGCGCTCCACTACCTCGGGTCGCCCCTTTTCGTCCAGGAAGGAAACAAGCGCTTCCCCGACAGCCAGTTCCGTAATGGCTTGGGCGGTATCCAGGCCCGGATTGGGACGCATGGTGTCCGCTGCAGCCTTGACCGCCCTCTGATCGCGGGGCGTAAAGGCGCGCAGGGCGTGCTGCACCCGGTTGCCCAACTGCCCCAGTACGGATTCGGGTATGTCGAGGGGATTCTGGGTGACGAAGTAAACCCCCACGCCCTTGGAGCGGATCAGACGTACGACCTGTTCGATCTTTTCCAGGAGTGCATCGGGCATATCGGTGAAAAGCAGGTGTGCTTCGTCGAAGAAAAATACCAGTCGCGGCTGATCCAGGTCCCCCACCTCGGGAAGCCTGTCGAAAAGGTCGGCGAGCAGCCACAGAAGAAAGGTGGAATAGAGCCGAGGGCTGTTGTAAAGTCGGTTTGCCGCCAGGATGTTGATGACTCCCCTGCCTGACGCATCCGTCTGCATGAGATCTTCCAGGTCCAGCATGGGCTCACCAAAGAACACGTCGCCGCCCTGTTCGTCCAAAGTGAGGAGGCCGCGTTGGATCGCCCCGATGGACGCCGCGGAAATGTTGCCGTACTCGGTGGTGAACTTGCGGGCATTTTCGCCGACAAACTGGACCATGGCCCGGAGGTCTTTCAGATCCAGGAGCAAGAGTCCATTGTCGTCGGCGACTTTGAAGACGATTTGCAGGACACCGCTCTGGGTATCGTTGAGATTCAGCAGCCTGGCGAGGAGGAGGGGGCCAAGGTCCGAAATGGTGGCGCGCAGGGGATGCCCGAATTCTCCGAATACATCCCAGAATATTACTGAATTGGCTTGGGGTGTGAGCTCGGAAATTCCCAGCATCGCCAATCGCTCCTTGAGTCGATCCGTCAAGACCCCGGGAGCGGCAGCGCCGGCTAGATCTCCCTTTACATCGGCGACAAAGGACGGCACCCCGATAGAAGCGAAGGTTTCCACCATTTTCTGGAGGGTCACGGTTTTTCCAGTGCCCGTGGCGCCGGTAATGAGACCGTGGCGGTTGGCAAGCCGGGGCAGGAGAACCACATCCTTCCCTCCAGTCCTGGCAATGACGAGTGGTGCGCTCATGATGAAACCTCCATTCTGGCTTGTGTGACCGGCATTTCACTTCAGGGAATCGAACTGAGGGGCAGTATAGGCACATCCTGCAGACGGTCCAGAAGAAAAATCTCCATGATCCGAGCAACGTCCGTCGAACCAGGCACTGCATGCCATTCTAACCTGTCTATCCCTTTCAAAGAAAGGACTATTCCCCATGCTGCCGTTGAAAGACATGAATCCGCCGCGGGGATTCCCCCTGGTCAATTATTGCATCATCGGGGTCTGCGTGCTGGTCTTTCTGTACGAGCTCCAACTGGGAGGCCGTATCGAGGAGTTCCTGCGGTCTTACGGGCTCATACCCGTCCGTTACACGCGGCCGGCCATTGCCGCACATTTCAGCCTCGGCGAGCAAATACTTCCCTTTTTCAGCTCCATGTTCTTACACGGTGGGTGGTTTCACCTCTTTGGAAACCTTTGGGTGCTCTACATCTTTGGAGACAACGTGGAAGGAGAAATGGGGCACGCGCGGTATGGATCCTTCTATGTCATTTCCGGCCTCATTGCCGCTGTCATCCAGGTGATTTTCAACCCCTCTTCCAGCATTCCTACGGTGGGCGCCAGTGGAGCCATTGCCGGGATTATGGGAGCCTACTTCATGCTCTACCCCGGAGCAAAAATTCTCACGTTCATTCCCGTTTTTTTCATCCCATACCTCATTGTCGTGCCGGCTTACGTGTTTTTGGGATTCTGGTTCATCATGCAATTTTTCAGTGGGGCCTTTTCTCTGCTGGATAGTGGAAGCCGCGTGGCGGGCGTTGCCTGGTGGGCTCATGTGGGTGGCTTCGTGGGTGGGGCTCTGCTTTTGAACCTGTTCAAAGAAACCTCTCGATATCGATGAGAAAACGGCGGCAGAAGATGGCCGGATCACTCTTTTGGATTTCACTTCTGCAGTTTATGGGAGCTCCGGCATTACCGAAGGGGGGCGCGGCTTGCCGAAAGGCGGTCTAAAAGGACATCTGCTCGGGAGTCAAACCTGCTTCGATTCCCCCCTTGCGAGGGGCAGGGGGGTGTTTTTTCGGTTTGCCAAATCTGGACACCCCCCTGAAGGGGGGAATTTTTAGACAGCCATTAAGTGTCCTTCACGGCATTCACGAGGTCCATTTCAAACCGACGATCCCGGCGATGATGAGCGCAATGCAGACAATTCTCTGCCACGTTATGGATTCGCCCAGGAGGAAAATACCGAGTATCACGGTTCCCACAGCGCCGATGCCCGTCCAGACTGCGTAGGCGGTTCCGACGGGCAGCAATTTCAGAGCCTGCGCCAGAAAGAAAAAGCTGACCGCCATCCCACAGACGGTCACCAGAGTGGGCCGCAGGCGAGTGAAACCCTCTGTGTACTTCAGGCTGACAGCCCATACGACTTCGAAAAGTCCGGCTACCAGCAAGCTCAGCCAGGCCCCCCTCATGAGTCGACATCTCCTTACGTATTGAAGAAACAGTACCCTGCCCAATGGCGCCGGATGCATTCTATGCACTTTCACCAAAAAGATTCAACCAGGAAGGACGAAATGCCGAAATTTCAGCACATGGGTTGCTCATCCAACGTTGGAAAAATCTCTCATGGAAGCGGAACCGCTGGAGAACTGTATGCAGATATTTCGGAAGCTCATCCTCCTGCTCTTTTGCGCCCTATCTCTTTGGGGGCTGTCTGCGTGCCGGGAGGACAAGAATTCCAAGGCAGGGCGGCTCGGAAATGCTCCGGGGTATAGCCAGCCCTATGCTCCGCTCCACCCGGAGTCACCACTTTTTGATTTCATAGACAACGGGCAGGGACACACCCTCTTCGATGGGGGTATTGAGCACGGGGATGGAACGGGTTCCCTCCAACTCCAACCGCTCCCTGCACCCTCGCCCTTTGGAGCGACCGACGATGCGAAGCCTCGTTATGGCGGCATCCCAGCAAGAAATGACCTCGATCCACCCGCTGTAACGCCGGTGCCCGAACCTTCCACGCTTACGCTTCTCGCTTTTGGATTTGGCGCCGTTGCTGTCGCCGTCCAGTGCGGAGGCAAGGTCAAAGGAATGAAGCCTGCTGCGACACATCCCTCCCATCGACAGGAATCTCGGGAAAAACATCTCGCCTCGTGACAAAATCTTTTCCATAGATTCATTATCTTTGATAAAAGGGATCTATGATACACCAGTGCCCATCCTTTGGCGGTGCGCACGATGCCCCGCTCATGGTTCGGGTGGGCTGGGGGCCCTCGCGATGAGCGGGCTTTTGTCACGTCAATGGTAATGAATCGAAATTCTCCTGAGTGCACGGTTATCGGCATGCCCGCAGCAGTGGCGGGAATCCAGAGAAGATGTCCGTCGTCCCTTCTCCCGGAAAAACTTTCGGAGGGACGGCAGGGATGCCAGGACGGGTATTCATGCGCCGGCGGAGGCGCTGTCCTGGTCAAAACTTTTTGCAGGAGGGACAGTCATGTTTGGGCAACCCATCGATCGGACTCCGTCAGCGTACGATTCTCCTCTCATCATCAAGAGGTTGCTGGATACTCCTTTGACTTATTTTCCTCATCAGGAAATTGTCTATCGGGATCTGAATCGCTACGACTACCTCACCTTGAGGAACCGCATCGGACAGCTGGCCAATGCCTTGACTTCCCTGGGGGTGAAGCCCGGGGATACCGTCGGGGTGATCGAATGGGACAGCCACCGGTACCTGGAGTGCTTTTTCGCCATCCCCATGATGGGGGCCGTTCTTCACATGGTGAACATTCGGCTCTCGCCGGAGCAGATCGTTTATACCATCAATCACGCAGAAGATGACATTCTGCTGGTGAGCTCCGATTTTCTTACCGCCATCGAGGGGAGCCGGGAAGAGCTCAGAACGGTCAAGAAGATCGTTGTCATGACGGATGCGCCGGCGGTGCCCGAAACGGGCTTCGAAATCGCGGGGGAATATGAAGACCTCTTGAAGAAGAGCTCAGGAGAATACGATTTTCCTGATTTCGAAGAAAACACCAAGGCCACGACCTTTTACACGACGGGAACCACGGGCATGCCCAAGGGGGTTTACTTCAGTCACCGGCAGATTGTGCTCCACACCCTGGGAGTACTGACCGCGCTCGGGAGCATCAAGACGCACACCTCCTTCGATTCCGGCGATGTCTACATGCCCCTCACTCCCATGTTCCATGTTCATGCCTGGGGGCTGCCTTACGCGGCGACCTTCATTGGCGCCAGGCAGGTGTATCCCGGTCGCTACGATCCCGACACGATCTTGAAGCTGGTGGAGAAGGAAAAGGTGACCTTTTCCCATTGTGTGCCCACGATCCTCCACATGCTCCTCAACAGCCCCCTGGCAGAAAAGGTGGATCTGTCGCGTTGGAAGGTCATCATCGGAGGATCCGCCCTGTCCAAAGCCATGTGCCGTAAGGCCTTGTCCCTGGGAATCGATGTGTATTCGGGCTATGGCATGTCTGAAACCTGCCCCATCCTGACACTGGCACAGCTGAAGCCTCACATGCTCGAGTGGGACGAAGACAAGCAGGTGTCCATGCGCTGCCGGACGGGAATTCCCGTGCCCCTCGTGGAGCTGCGTGTGGCGGACATGGAAGGGAATCCTCTCCCCCATGACGGCGTCAGCACCGGGGAAGTGCTTGTGCGATCTCCCTGGCTCACCCAAGGCTATTCCAAGGAGGATCAGAGCTCCGAAGATCTCTGGCATGGGGGCTGGCTGCACACCGCAGACATTGGAATTGTCGATACCGAAGGATATCTCCAGGTTACAGATCGCTTGAGAGACGTCATCAAAACAGGTGGGGAATGGCTTTCATCCCTGGTATTGGAAGACATCCTTCTGCAGCACGAAGCGGTGAGCGAGGGGAGCGTGATCGGAGTCCCCGACGAACGGTGGCCGGCCGGTGAGCAGTTCATAGAGCAGGCACCC
>DAIQOB010000019.1:14115-15630 GCA_036788075.1 Syntrophobacteraceae bacterium | reverse complement strand
AGAAGATCGTTCTCATCACGGATGAGGGGAAAAGCGCCGATGCATCGTCCGGCTTCGCGGGAGAATACGAGGCGTTCCTGGCGGAAAGCGACGCCACCTACGATTTTCCGGATTTCGACGAGAACGCCATGGCCACGACCTTTTACACCACCGGCACAACCGGGCTTCCCAAGGGGGTCTACTTCAGCCATCGCCAGTTGGTCCTGCATACCCTGGGGACCCTTGCAGGGCTGAGTGGTTTTACGGCGCCGCCAAGGTTTGGAGCCAACGACGTGTACATGCCGCTCACCCCCATGTTTCATGTGCACGCATGGGGGCTGCCTTACGTGGCCACGGTTCTCGGAGTCAAGCAGGTTTATCCCGGACGCTACATTCCCGACAATATTTTGAGGCTGGTGGCCAAAGAGAAGGTCACCTTCTCTCACTGCGTGCCCACCATCCTGCACATGCTCCTGGGCAGTCCTGTCACCAAAGAAGTGGACATCACGGGCTGGAAGCTCATCATCGGAGGCTCGGCGCTGTCCCGCGGACTCTGCAGGCAGGCCATGAAACTGGGGATCGACACCTTCACAGGGTACGGAATGTCTGAGACCTGCCCGATTCTCACCCTCGCCAACCTGAAGCCGGATATGCTGCAATGGGAAAACGACGAACAGATCAGAATCCGATGCCGCACGGGCATCCCTATCCCGCTGGTAGATCTCAGGACCGTGGACATGGCTGGAAAGCCTCTCCCCAAAGACGGCGTCAGCACCGGCGAAGTGGCCGTCCGCGCCCCGTGGTTGACTCAGGGATATCTCAAGGAGACGGACCGATCGGAAGAGCTTTGGGACGGTGGATGGCTTCACACGGGCGATGTGGGCTTCATTGACCCCGACGGCTACCTCCAGGTGACGGACCGTATCAAGGACGTCATCAAGACGGGAGGGGAATGGATCTCTTCCCTGCAGTTGGCAGACATCCTCATGGGCCATGAGGCCGTCAGCGAATGTGCCGTCGTGGGCGTCCCCGACGAGAAGTGGGGGGAACGGCCTCTCGCTTTCGTTGTCCTCAGAGAGGACTACAAGGGAAAAGTCTCGGAGGAGGACATCCAGAGTTTCTTCAAGGGATACGTGGATAAAGGCGTCATTTCCAAATGGGGCGTCCCCAACCGGATCAACCTGACGGACAGCATCGCCAAAACCAGCGTGGGGAAGCTCAACAAGCGAGTCATCCGCAAAGAAGCCCTCGAATACCTCCAGGGAAAGGCATGAACGACCGGTTCATGAGCGGGGCTTGAAGCGTGAACCTGTGAAACAGTATTTCACTTTGCAGTGGAAGGAGGGCCGCCAATGTTGTTGGCTTAACCAACTTTCATCATTCCGACGAAAGCCGGAATCCAGGAAAATGAAGATTTCTGGACCCCGGTTTTCATCGGGGTGACGTTTAGCCGACATCATAGAGGGGGGCCACCAGGTGGGTCGTGGCGGCCCCCACGCCCGCAGGTCACCGTCTCTTGCCCATCTCTGTCAGCAG
>DAIQOB010000019.1:11984-14015 GCA_036788075.1 Syntrophobacteraceae bacterium | reverse complement strand
TCGTGGCGGCCCCCACGCCCGCAGGTCACCGTCTCTTGCCCATCTCTGTCAGCAGATCGAGCTGGATCTCCTGCATCTGGGCCAGGCGTTCCCACTGGTGGGAAAGGAGATGATCGACCTTGTCGTGGAGATGTCGAATTTCAAGCTCCGCCTTGAGGTTCACCTGGTAGTCGTGCTGGGAGCGAAGTCGATCCTTCGCCTCCTGGCGGTTCTGGCTCATCATGATGATCGGGGCCTGGATGGCAGCAAGGCAGGAAAGAATAAGGTTCAACAGGATGAATGGATAAGGGTCGGGAGGATGCAGCACCAGGAGGGTGGAATTCATCCCGATCCAGAGCGCGAGGAAAGCGCCAAAGCAAATGAGGAACGTCCAGCTTCCGCCGAATGTCGCAATGCGATCCGCCAGGCTCTCGCCGAAAGTCCACTTCTGTTCGAATTCCGTATCGACATCCTTCGAGAGGATCTCGTGCTCCCTGATGCTGTCCAGAACCTCCTGCTCAAGGGCCGTCAGCTCTCCCTTTTCAGACTCCAGGAGGGAGTGAACATAATTCGCCCGGTATTTCGTCAAGTCAGGTCGGCAGATGAAGCTCTCATCCTGCGACCAACCGGGATGATCGCGAACAATCTCTTCGGCGATAACGTCTCGAACGGCTCCGCCGGGGACAAGGTCGCGGGTTCGAAACGTCTTCCCGCAAACCGCACACGCGTGACGGTCATTTTTCTTCATCATACGCAGACCTCTCCGTCAGGGGCAATGAGGTCCATCGCCCTTTGTACTTTTTACTTGCCTTCCTTCCCCGGGCATGCCGCCACGGTGAGGAGAGCATGTGGTGCTCACACTGGGATTGGACGGCGAGCTGCAGACTTTACGGACAACCCGTCAGATGGGATGGGCACTGAAACGCTGCCCCTGACCGTCCACGGCAAAGACGAGCATCCGTTCCAGCATTTTTCATATGAGAATGCCGTCCGGCTCGTAGACCTGCAGGGCGAACTGAGTGCGAGCATCCGTTCCAGCATTTTCATATGACAATGCCTGCGCCAAGGCTTTTCATCGTTCGTTGTGACCGCCCCGCGGTCATGGGGGTTATTCGGGATAGGATTGTAATTTCATACCATCCACCCCTCCGCGACCGGGGGATGCCGGACCATGCCCGTACAGAGACGACGGTTCACGGATTTCCGTAGGGGCAGGCCCCCGTGCCTGACCCTCCTGGGGATTTCCCGTCCCGTGCGTGCCCTGGGGTTACCCCTGATGAGGGCGGCCACAGGGGGCCGCCCCTACGAACGATTTACCCAATTCCCATTGGTGAGTCAGCGTTTGTTCACCTGGGATTACATCCTGGCCGTCCCGACGAACAATTTGTCCAATTCCCATTGAGCGGGATTGTTCAGGATATATTCCCGTATGCGGTCCATTTCTGATTCATTGCGGACGATGTGGTCCCAGTAATTGCGTTGCCATAATTTACCGGAAAACGGCGGCCATCCAGATTGTTTGACGCCATCCACATACCGTTTGGTCGTCATCGTTTTGAACCGATGCACCATATCCGGCAACGACAACCCCGTAGGGGCAGGCCCCCGTGCCTGCCCATCCCGTGATTGGGCATCCCGTGCCTGCCCATCGTGTGATTGGCCATCGTGTGATTGGCCCTGGAAAGGGCGGCCACAGGGGGCCGCCCCTACGATGACGATAATTCCGTGGATGTGGTTGGGCATGACGACAAATTCATCGATATCGATGCCTGAATAATGGGCTGTTATTTCATCCCAAACCGTTTGAACCATATCACCCGCAGCATTCAGCCGCATTTCCCCATCCACGATTTTCCCAAACAGGCATTCTCGATTTTGGGTGCAGATGGTCACAAAATAGGCTCCGGCCTGGGAATAATCGTATCCCTGCAGCCGGATTGAACGGCGCTTTCGTTGGGGCGACCGGCCGGTCGCCCGTACATTGCAGGAATTATTTTTCATTTTCCTGCATCCCTATGACGGAGGGGTTGCAAACTTGTACCTTAATCTTAC
>DAIQOB010000019.1:0-11884 GCA_036788075.1 Syntrophobacteraceae bacterium | reverse complement strand
ACAAACCCCCGCTCCTGGAACCACTCCAGGCTCATGCGGATGGCCATTTCCCGCCAGGAGGGGTCTGCAAAACGGTGGTCCGCAGTTTCCATGATGAAAACGCGCTTGGGCTCCCCCGCATGGTGGTATAAATCGAGGCAATCCTTCCAGGGTACGATTTCATCCTGCCGACCGTGGAGGACGAGCATCCCGGGAACGGGATTCATGGCGTCCAGGTTCAGGGGGAGGCCGATCCCGACGCCGCCGGGCAGAATGCGCCGGTGATTTTCCATCACTTCCCGCGCCCCGGTTATTTTTGTCAAATCGAAGGGCGTCGCCCAGCACACCATGCCCCCCAGGTCGTGCCGCCCGGAGGAGGCCACCAGGCAGGCAATATACCCTCCCATGCTGGAGCCCAGCAGGCCCACAGGCCCCGACGCCCAGGATGCATCCTGCACATGGACCAGGACGGCATGAAGGTCCCGAACACGGGACGTGATGAGGTCGGGAAGCGGGGACGCCTGGCTTTCGCCGCATCCTGAAAAGTCGAACCGTACGACTGCGATCCCTGCGCTGTTGAAAACGTCGGCGATATCGATATACTTGCTGCTGTCTTTATTGCTGAGCATCCCATGGCAACAGACCACCACGGGCGAGGGGAACCTTTGGGGCAGGTGCACGGCAGCGGCCAGTGGTCCGGCCTCCGTGGCAATGGAGATGACTTGCCCTTCTCTCATGCGTATTTTTCCCTTCCGACCATCCAGCCTCCTCCCCATTGGGAAAAGAGGCCGTGACTCCCGATGCAAAGCTCAGCTCCCCATGCCATTACCATTGGCTTTGAGGCGAATGGCAAATAGCTCAATCTTCTGGGCATCCTCGCCGCTGCCAATGGTCTGAACGTTCTGTTTGAATTCGAAATACCTGGTGAGCTCCACAAAAAACTTCGGGGCATGCAGGTTGGCGTTCTTGGCAAGGAAGATCAAGCCCCCCGGGACGATGGCACTCTTCAGGAAATTGACCAGGAGCGGATACGCTTCACGGTCATAGATGACTTCGGCCCCTACGATCATATCGTAAGGCTCCGGGAGATTCGTCTCGTTCCAGTCGAGCTTCTGCACCTGTGCCCGCGTCACGCCATTGAGGAGCACATTGGCCCGGGCGAACAGGAGTGCATCCTCGTTGATGTCCGTTATGGTCACATTGTGGCCGCACATTGCCGCATAAATGCCCACCGCCCCTATACCGCCTCCGATTTCCAGCACACGCTGCCCGAGCACCACGGGCCGCCTGCCCAAAAAATACGCCAGCAGGAAGCTCGACTCCCACACCTTTGCCCAGAAAGGCAGGTCCAGGATGGGAACGGACCCGCCCTCGACGAGACGGGCGATGCATTCTTCAAGATCCTTGATCTGCAGCAGCTTCAGCGTTTTGTCCCCTATCTTCAGAGGAACGATTTCCACGGCGTATTTGCTCTTGATTTGATCGAGCAGTTCATCCAGCTCGGACATACTGATCCCTTTCTCTTAATCAACTTGTCGGCAGCATGTTTGGTGCCCACGAGGACCCAAGTCGCCAAACACAGGCAGAAGCCACCGGTCTCTCATTGCAGCACTAACGCGCCTGTGCGGCACTCTCAGTCTGAACCTCATCTTCTTTACCGGAGGGTTTCTCCTGCCCCACGTCCTGCACCCGTCGTCGCACAAAGGTTCTTTTCAACCGTCCCTGAAGCGATTCCATGTAAATGTAAACCACCGGCGTGATGTAAAGGGTCAGAAGCTGGGACAGGAGGAGGCCCCCCACAACCGCAAGACCGAGGGGACGGCGCGCTTCGGCTCCTGCGCCGATTCCCAGGGCGATGGGAAGCGTTCCCATCAGGGCGGCCATGGTGGTCATCATGATGGGGCGAAACCTCAGGATGCAGCCTTCATAAATGGCCTGCGCCGGCGATTTGCCTTCATGGCGCTGTGCGCTGAGGGCGAAATCGATCATCATGATGGCGTTCTTTTTGACGATCCCGATGAGCATGATGATCCCCACAAAGGAAAAAATGCTCAGGTCCGTGCGAAAAATCATCAGGGTCAACAATGCCCCCACACCGGCCGCCGGCAGGCCGGACAGGATCGTCAGGGGATGGATGAAGCTTTCGTACAGGATCCCCAACACCATGTAGATCACCAGGATGGCCATGATCAGCAGCAGCCACATCCCTTTCATGGAGGCCTGGAACTGCTGGGCCGTGCCCTGGAAGCTCGTGGAGAGTGTCGGAGGGAGGCGAAGATCCTTCACGCTCCGTTCGATGTCGGCCACTGCACCCCCCAGGGCCACGCCGGGCTTCAGGTTGAAGGAAACGGTGACGGAAGAGAGCTGTCCCGTATGATTGATGGTGAGAGGCCCTGCCTGCCGGCGCATCTTTGCCACGGAATCCATGGGCACCAGGCGATTGCTTGAGGAACGAATGTAGAGCTGAGAGAGAGCGGCGGCAGAAAGCTGAAACTGCGGCAGCACCTCCATGATGACCCGGTACTGATTGGCCGGAGTGTAAATGGTGGAAACCTGCCGTGAGCCGTAAGCGTTGTAAAGCGTATTTTGGATCTGTTCGGCCGTGACGCCCACCGCCTGGGCCTTGTCCCGATCGATCTCCACCAGGACTTCCGGATTGGTCATCTGAAGGTCGCTGCTCACGTCCTGCAACGATGCCAGACCATGCAACTTTTCTTCCACGCGGGGCGCCCAGGCGTACAGCTCCGCCGTGTCCGTCCCCTGAATGGTGTACTGATAGAGGCTCTTGGCCGAGCGCCCACCGATCTGAATCGCCGGCGGATTCTGCAGGTAGACCTTGATTCCGGGCAGTCCCTCCAGTTTTTTCCGCAGCTTCTGGATCAGCTGATTGGCGCTTTCCTCTCGCTCGGCGCGAGGCTTCAGGTGAATGACCAACCTGCCGGTGTTCCCCGTGGTGCTTGGACCACCCGCTCCCGCCGAAGACATGAACCCCTCGATGGCCGGCTCCTGGGAAATGATGGCCGCCACTTTCTTCTGCTGATTCACCAGGGCTTCGAAGGAAGTCCCCTGGGCCGTCTCCGTCATACCGGATATCTGGCCCGTATCCTGGCTGGGGATGAAATCCTTGGGGACGATCATGAACAAGTAGACCGTCGCGCCCATCAAGGCGAAGGAACCGGCCAGGGTGAGAGGACTGTGCTTCAAAACCCATCGGAGGGTGGTGTCGTAAAGCCTCAGCATCCCGTCGAAAAAGGCCTCGGATGCCATGTAAAGGCGGCCATGCTTTGTCCCTTCCCCGGCAGACCCCAGGAAGCGGCTGCAGAGCATGGGGGAAAGAGTGAGAGAAACTACGCCCGACACCAGGATGGCCACGCCGATGGTGACTGCGAACTCATGAAACAAACGCCCCAGGATTCCCCCCATGAACAGGAGGGGGATAAAAACCGCAGCGAGGGAGAGGGTCATGGAAAGAATGGTAAAGCTGATTTCCCGGGATCCGTCGAGAGCCGCCTGTAGTCGTCCTTTCCCCATTTCCCGGTGCCGCACGATGTTTTCCAGCATGACGATGGCATCGTCCACGACAAAGCCTACGGAAAGTGTCAGGGCCATGAGAGAGAGGTTGTCCAGGCTGTAGCCGAGAAGATACATGACGGCGAAAGTGCCGGCGATGGACATGGGAACGGCGAGACTGGGGATGATGGTCGCCGAAAGATTCCGCAGGAACAGAAAAATCACCAGCACCACGAGGCCGATGCTCAGCAGGAGCGTGAACTTCACATCCTCGATGGAATCCCGGATGGATTCCGAGCGGTCGTACAGGATGTCCAGTCCCAGGGAAGCCGGCAGCTGCAAACGAAATGCAGGCAGCAACGCTTTGATGGCGTCGGCCACCTCCACGGTATTGGTTCCCGGCTGGCGTTGAATGGCCAGCACGATGGCGCGCGTGTTGTTGTACCAGGCCGCGACCTTGTTGTTTTCCACACTGTCGATGACGGTCCCCACGTCCTGCAGACGCACCGGTGAGCCGTTGCGGTAGGCCACGATGAGGGGGCGGTATGCTTCTGCCTGCAGGAGCTGACCGGTGGACTGCACAGTGATGGCCTGGTACTTTCCGTCCAGGGTTCCCGTCGGCAGGTTCACATTGCTCTTGGTGATGGCCGCCTCCACCTCGTCGATCCCGATGCTCAGCGTGTTGAGAAGGTCGGGGTTCAACTGCACGCGGACGGCATACTTCTGGGCTCCGAAGATCAGCACCTGAGCCACGCCATTGATCATGGAAATCCGCTGAGCCAGGAGAGTGTCGGCGAACTCATGGACGGTCGACAGGGGCAGGATGGGGGAGCTCAGCACCAGGTACAGGATAGGTTGATCGGCAGGATTGACCTTCCTGAAATAGGGCGGTGTGGGCAGGTCCGCCGGGAGCAACCGCTGGGCCTTGGAAATGGCTGTCTGCACATCCTGGGCCGCACCGTCCAGCTGCCGGCTCATGGAAAACTGCAGGGTGATCTGGGTCACTCCGAGGGCACTGGTGGAGGTCATGGAATCGAGGCCGGCAATGGTGGAAAATTCCCGCTCCAGGGGGGTGGCCACCGATGAGGCCATCGTTTCGGGGCTTGATCCGGGAAGATTTGCAGTCACCTGGATCGTGGGGAAATCCACGTTGGGCAGTTCACTCACGGGCAACAGGCGGTAGCCCATGACACCGAAAACCAGGAGTCCCATCATGAGGAGTGTAGTTGTAACGGGTCGCCGGATGAAAAATTCGGGTATGCTCATGAACCTTTGCCCCCGCTCTCACCGGCCTGGGGATCCAGGATCTTCACCTGGGTTCCCGGAGCCAGGCGCAGCTGCCCGTCCGTCACCACCTTTTCTCCCGGTGCAAGCCCCTGGAGGATGACGATCTCATTGTCCACGGGACGCCCCAAAACCACCTTCCGGTATTCGACGGTGAAATCCGGTTTCACCACGTAGACATAGGGGCCTTCCTGTCCCGTCTGAACCGCTTCGGCGGGAATCACCACCGCACCTTCCATGGTGGTCAGGCGCAGCAGCACATTCACAAACTGCCCGGGCCAGAGCAATTTTTCTGTGTTGGCAAAGGTGGCTTTCAGCTGAATGGTTCCCGTGGCGGGATCCACCGTGTTGTCCAGAAAGGTGAGCTCCCCTCGCGGCGGCCGGTCTTCGCCCCCCGGGACAGTAGCCGTGACTTCCAGCTTCTGGGAAGCCATGTACTTTCTCAAGGATAACAGGTTCTGTTCCGGGACGGAAAAAGAGACATAGATGGGGCGCACCTGGTTGATGACCACAAGGACGTTGTCTTTGTCGCTTGCCTTGACGATATTCCCCTGGTCGATCTTGACGACCCCTGCCACCCCATCCAGGGGCGACCGGATGGAGCAGTATTTCAGCTCCAGCCTGGCGCTCTCCACCGCCGCTTCTCCAGCTTTTACACTTGCTTCCAGGGCTGCCGCATTGGCCGTGATCTGGTCAAACTGCTCGGCGGACACGTATCCCTTTTGGGCTACCGAGCTGTAACGCTCCGCCTGCTTCCGGGCGTTTTGAAGCTGCGCCCGATCCCTTGCCAGGTTGGCTTCGGCCTGCCGGAACTTTGCCTCGAAAGGGCGCGGATCAATGGTGAACAGGAGGTCGCCCTTCTTGACTTCCTGGCCTTCCTTGAATTGCACCGAAACCAGTTCGCCCGTCACCTGGGCCTTGATGGCCACGGTGGCATAGGGCTGAACGTTGCCGATGGCCCTCAGTTCCACTGGAACGGTTTTTTCCACTGCAGTGCCGGCCAGGACCGGCACCACGGGGCTCTTGCCCGCATCCTTTCCCCGTGCGTCTCCCGAAGCAGCCTTGGAGCACCCCCAAAGCAATGGGGCTAAAGCCAGGGACAGGATGGCAAACAGGCACAGGGCATGGCGGAAGGGCATGGGACGGCGGCATGCAAAGGATGAAACGGTCGGATGCATAAAGAGAATCATAATGGATTGAATTTCCAAAATCCCACGGCTTGAACTTTAATGGCCGGCAGCACGACTGCCTTGCGACAGAGCACGGTGAAGACCGTTCCGTACCCCGGAAATCTCCGCACGGAAAATCTTCACCGCCTATATATCATCCACAGCCCCAAAAGAACAGAACGAGCATGAGAAGGCACCAGGGCAGGCAAAGGGAGGACTCAAAAACATCCCATCCCGGGTGAGGACTTTCGCTGCGATGGATCTGACGGCACCGTAGGCCGCTCAGCTGCGGCAGGGTTCAACGGTGGAGGAGGTACTGGTGGAGGAGGTCCGAGGCATTGGACGGTGGGTTGCTCTCCCCTTCTTTCCGAATCTTGTCTCTTCCGGGGATGGAGCTGTCCATCCCTCCCGTGGCTCCATAAGTACGGAACAGGAGGAGGCTGATTCTGCGGTTTCTTGCGTCCAGAGGATTCTCTTTGACCAGAGGATCCGAAGCGGCGTAGCCGGCCACTCTCACAATCTTTTCCGTCGTGACGCCATTTCGTTCCAATTCTTTCCTCGCGGCGGACGCCCGCTCGGTGGAAAGCTCCCAATTGCTGTAATGGTCCGTCGTATAGACCCGTGCATCCGTATGCCCTTCCACGGCAATTCTTTCGCCGGAGCTTCTGAGAGTCCCGGCGATTTCCCGAAGAATTTTCTTCCCATGGGGAGTCATTTCCGTGCTGCCGACGGGAAACATGGGATTCCCCTCTTTGTCCACCATGTCGATGCGCACCCCTCCCTCGAAGGTGTCCACCATGATCTGATCTTTCACGTCGGCCAGGCGGGTTTCAATCTCCATTTTCAATCTTTCCACCAGCACCTTTTCGGGAGACGGCTCCACCACCGGAGTTTCCCCTGATGGGTCCACAGCCTCCGCCGCCGATGAACTGTCCACCACCGACACCCCGGAACTGGGATGCTTGAGCTCGATCAGCGTGGTCCCGCCTTTTTCAAACATACTGAAATGTTTAAAATAATATGCGACCTGCGCTCTTTTTTCAGGGGCAACCATTGAAATCAGCCACATGAGAAGGAAAAAGGCCATCATGGCGGTCATGAAGTCGGCATAGGCAACCTTCCATCCACCTCCATGCCCTGCGCCGTGTCCTCGCTTTTTCCCTTTCTTGATGATGATTACGTTGCCTTCCACTTTTTCATCTCCTTCTCGACATCTGCAAAAGAGGGGCGATCGCCTTCAGGAATGGCTCGGCGCGCCGATTCAATGGCGATCTGCGGACCGGATCCCCCGGCAAAAGAAACAAGAGCGGTCTTGATGACATTGAAATAGACGACTTTGTCCTTTGCCTGATGCTCCAGGTTCGTCGCCATGGGCGCAATGAACCCGTAACAGGCCAGCACGCCGAGGAAGGTGCCTACGAGGGCAACACTGATGCAGTGCCCCAGGACCGCGGGGGGCTCGTTGATTTTTTCCATGGTGAGCACCACGCCCAGAACGGCTGCGACGATCCCGAGGCCTGGAAGAGAATCTGCAATCTTGGCGATACTGATCGAAGGGATCAGTTCTTCATGCTCGCGCACCTCGATATCCAGATCGATGAGGCTCTCCAGCTCGTGGGGAGGCATGCCGCCGCTGACGATGACTCGCAGGTTGTCACATAGGAAGGTGCAGAACTGGTGGTTGGAAACCACCGATTTGAACTTGCTGAATATTGCACTTTTGTGGGGCGTTTCGATGTCCCCTTCGATGGCGATGACCCCCTCCTTCTTCATCTTGCGGAAGAGCACATTCAAGAGCATGAGGAGCTCGAGGTAGGCGGGCGTGTGGATGCTTTGATCCTTGAAGATTTTGGCGATATCCCTGAAAATGAGCTTCACGACCTTTGCCGGCGAGGCAATGAGGAGCGCCCCGAGAGCCGCACCGAAGATGATGATCAGCTCCACGGGCTGCACCAGTATGCCCAGATTGCCATGTTCCATCATGTAGCCGCCCACCACGGCACACACCACCACAGCGATTCCGATATAGACAAACATCTCTGTCAACCCATCCTGTGCTAAGCGGCTGTTTAAAAATTCCTTTGCGCGTCATTCCGACAGTCTTTCAGCCGAAATCCAGCCCGGCGAAAAAACTAGATTCCGGCTGAAAGACTGCCGGAATGACAAAACAAGGTGGATGCCAAAAGCGATTGATTCATTTCTCAGACAGCGTCCAGGAAATTTTGGCCGCTTCCCCCTCCCGACACGCCGCCTGCGAGCTCGATTCTTTATCGGCGCGTTTGCGTGCCCGACATTAAAAAATCTGCTCGTGCCGTCAGATGGGATCGGGGCGGTGGGCCCGCCGCAACAGGGCTTTAAGGGAAGCTGACGTGAAATGGAACTGTGAGAGGAGCATCCCGGCCAGCATGAGGGCACAGCCCAGCAGTCCTCGGGGCGCAAGGGTTTCACCCAGGATGAGCCGGCCGCCCAGGGCCGCGAACACCGTTTCCAGGCTCAGGAGGATGGAGGCGTGGGCAGGATGGGCTTCCTGCTGTGCCACCACCTGAAGCGTATAGGCAATCCCCACGGACATGAAGCCGCCGTAAAGGATAGGGAGCAGCCCCTGCTGCAGGCTGTGCAGGGAGACGGATTCGACCGCGAAGGCCGTAATACCGCTCAATGCAGAGCAAACGGCAAACTGGAGAAATGCGAGCCGGATGGAACCGACCCGGGCTGCAAAAAGCCCCACCAGGTGGACATGACAAGCCCAGAAAAATGCTCCCACGAGCACCAGCAGGTCGCCGTAGGAAATCGTGAAATTTCCCGTCACACTGAGAAGGTAGAGCCCCACCGCCGCGAAAACGGCCCCCATCCAGGTTCCCAGCTCGGGCCTCTGCCTCCAGAACAGTCCCAGGATGGGAACCAGAACGACGTAGAGTCCGGTGATGAATCCCGCCTTGCCGGCCGTCGTGTGAACGATCCCCACCTGCTGGAGGGAGGATCCCATGTACAGCGCCAGCCCCGTCAGTCCCCCCGCCGCTGCGACTTTCCGTACATTTGGGGCCGGCATGATTTCCCTGTACTTTTTTTCCCGGCTGCGGTTAAAGATCAGGAGGGGAATCAATGAAAGGCTGCCCAGAGCGAATCGGACGGCGTTGAACGTGAACGGCCCCACGTATTCCATTCCGACCCGCTGGGCCACAAAGGCAAATCCCCAGATGGTTGCTGTGATGAGAAGCAGGGCATCCGCCCTCAGTGTTGTTGTTTTCATGTCTCCCTGTTCTATCCGGTTGGAAAGGATTAATCCCCACCATGCCCATACACATCAGAATATTCAGCGATTTCACCTGTCCATTCTGTTACCTCGGCAAAGGCCTCGTCGACGCATTGAAAAAGGAATATGACATCCATGAAGAATGGGTGAGTTATGAACTGCATCCCGAAGTTCCGCCGGAAGGCGTATTGCTGTCCGAAAAATTCCCTGATTACGACCTCAAAGGCCTCTTCGAAGAACTGAGAACGAAGGGAGAGCGCTATGGCTACACATTCGAAGACGCCACGCTGCTGCCCAACTCCAGGAAAGCCCTGGAAGCCGGCGAATTCGCCAGGGACCACGGAAAGCACGCCTCATTCCACGCCGCGGTTTTCCACGCCTATTTCGGCGAAGGCCGCAATATTGGACAAGTTCCCGTCCTTCTCGACATTGCCTCCCAGGTGGGTCTCGACAGGGATGAGCTGGAGAGGGCTCTCAACGAGGACCGGTACGAAGACCGCCTGGAAGGAGGCCACGAGGAAGGAGATCGCTACGATGTGAGCGTCCTGCCCACCTTCGTTTTCGACGGTGGAGACAAGATCGTCGGTCTCCGTTCCATCGAGGCGTTCCGCCAGGTATTGAAAGGACTTCACCACACGCCGCTTTGAAAGACTTACGCCCCGCCGCTCTACTCCTTGACGATGGGTGACGCCTTCAGATCGAACGGGTTTGTCCTCATGGCGAGGGAGTAAAGATAAGGGTAATTGGTTTTGAGATAAAGCATATATTTGAGCCACTGGTCGAGCAGCAGCAGGTAGGCCCTCTTGATGTCGCCCCCCAGATGCACCTTGTCCGTCTCGGGTATCTCCCTAACAGCCGACCTGCAGGCCAGCTCTTCCGTCAAATGGAAAACCCCGCGCAGGAGATCCGTGAAAGCTTCGTGCTCCAGCAGAACGGGATTTTCCAGGAGTCTCAGCATGAAAGCACGCTTTTCCAGGAGTGCGTTCCGCAGTCCCTCAAAATCGACCTTGCGGATGGAAACCTCATAAGAATATTCCCTTAGATGTCGGTTCACAGCGAGAAAATCACTCTGAGTCCAACGGTCCGTGATGATCAATTCTTTCCTGATTCGACTGAAGTTCGGATCGTAATGTGAGAACATCCTCAGGAGCGATGTACCCACTTCGCTGAAGAAGACGCCGATGACCATGTTGAGCTTCTCCAGCTTGGATTCCCGCTCCCTCCTGCTCAACATCAATTCGGTAGCATTGGCCACCACCCCCAGAAAGATCCCGACCCCCATGACGATGATGAGGAGAGCGAAGACTTTGCCGAGCGGAGTAAAGGGGTGAACGTCCCCGTAACCCACCGTGGCCATGGTGACGACGATGAAATAGATGGAATCAATGAGGGATGCATCTTCGATGAGCATGAAGCCCACCGCACCCAACACCATCACCAAGAAAAAGAGAATGAGAAAAATCCTGAGCCTGACCTTTATTTCATTCACAGGGCCCCCTCGGTGCGATACGTTTCTTTCAGACTACGGATGAACTTTTCGAGATCGTTCTTGTCCCCTTCCCGGTAATCGTCGGGGTACAGCAGTGCGGAAAGGTAGAAGAGGCTTGAAAGCTCCATGGCCTGACCGGCCCTCCGGGCGAAGTCATTCAAAACGAAGCGGATATCGCGGGCCGCATCCCTTTCGATTTTTTCAAGGAAAGAGGCTGCCATCTCGGGAAGCTCCATCAAGAGGAAGGCTTTCTCATTGAGCTTCCGGGTGTATGTCTCTTTATCGTCATCGGAAAACAAGGCCTTTTTCCCCTGGGCCTCAAGGATCCGTATTTCCTGTGCCGCCGCTTCGAGGGCCTGAATCAGCTTCTGTATGGAATTCCGATCGTCCTTTTTCATGGCATTTTCCTTCAGTTGTTTTTTGGGGGGCTCCAGGTAACAGCGGCTGTTCATTATGGGGTATCTTTTCCAAAGGTACAACTTCCATCCTGCGGAGAAACAGGCTGCAGATCGAGTCGCCAGACAACTCCACAACCTGCCGGGTTGTCTTTATGGAAAATCTCCGCTATACCCTTCGCTACCCCGGCCGGATCGATGGTTTCATCGCCGGGGGCAATCCAAGCAAAGGAAGGGCCCATGCATCGAAGACTACCCGCTGAGTGGGAGGAACAGGACGGGGTGCTCCTGGCCTGGCCGCACTCCAACACGGACTGGTGCGGCCACCTCGAAGCAGTGCAGGCGGTTTACCTGGAAATCCTTCAGCACATCACACGGTTCGCGCACTGCCTCCTGGTATGTCCTGATGCGGCCGACATCCGCCTGCGGCTGGAGCAGGCCGGAATCTTCATGGACCGCGTCCACATTCACGAGGTCGACACCAACGACACCTGGGCACGGGATTTTGGCCCCATCACCATACTGGAAAACGGATCCCCTCTCCTCCTGGATTTCGGCTTCAATGGCTGGGGACTCAAGTTCCCCGCAGACCTGGACAACCGCATCACCCGAGAGCTTCACGCCAAGAGCGCGTTTCAAGGAAATCCCCTGAAAACCGTAGGGCTGATCCTGGAAGGCGGGAGCATTGAATCCGACGGGAATGGTACCATCCTCACCACGGCTGAATGCCTCCTCAGCCCCAATCGGAATCCTCATCTGAACCGTAGGGAGATCGAAGCCGAACTCGGGTCACTCCTGGGTGCCG
>DAIQOB010000018.1:0-15729 GCA_036788075.1 Syntrophobacteraceae bacterium | reverse complement strand
CTCTTGGCGAAATCGATCGTCCCTTCGATACCCTTCAAAGAACTGAAGCGGGGAAAGTCTATTTCGAGGGGAAGGGCGGCTTCTTCGGCGCGCGCCGTGAGATCTTCAATGAGATTCAAACGGTACCGCTCCACCTTTTCGTCGGCATAGCTTTTCAGTCGAGCCAGGAGATCTACACAGGCACCCAGCTCCTCTTCCTTTTCTATGTCTCCTGCAATTTTAGTCTGGAGCAGTTCATCGAGCTGGATAAAATCGTCTCGGTCCGCGCAACGAATACACGCAGTCAAGAACTCGGCCATGCGCTGCCGCTGGACCAGCTGTTTTTGGTAAGGTTTGAGGACTTCAGTCAATGCATCACGAATTTCCTGCAAAAACAGTTCGTCGGTTCCCGTCATGTTTTTACTTTCCTTCATAAAGGGAAAAGGAAAATGGAGGCCGACGATCCACCGGCAGCCCATTTCACGGTTCTGAGCAATATGCGTTCAGCCCTCACTCTGTCTGGGGAAAAGCTCCAGGGAAAATATCAGTGAAAGCATTATGAACACCTTCACCGGTATGATCAAGGGTGGAGTTGGCGCGAAGCTCCTCGCGCCGCCGTGTCAAACCGCCTTCTCCAATGCAGCCGGGGCTGCTTAGAGGCTGTCTAAAAATTCATTTCCTCGATGGGGCCAGGGGGGTGTCAAGATTTGGCAAATTCAAAAAAACACCCCCCTGCCCTCCTCAAGGGGGGAATCGAAGCGACTTTTACTCCCGAGCAGATGAATTTTTAAACAGCCTCCCAGCGACCGTGTACACCGTGGTTTTCTGGAGGTGCTTCCCGGCAATGTCGACATCGGCCGGGGCCTGGTAGGCGGCGAGAGGATGCAGCGGTGCTGCATGGAGGTTGCCCCGTGAGGGGTCTCCCAGGAGGATTTTGACGCCCCGCGCCAGCAGGTCCTGGAACCATGAAAGGACCTTGCGGGCGAAGGCCGGGTCGTAGAACATGTCTCCTGCAAGGACGACGTCAAAATCCTGGAGGGGATTGCCCACCAGGTCTCGTGTGGTCGTGGCGATAGCGACGGAATTGGCTCTGGCATTGAGCTCCACTGCGACGGCGGCCATGGGGTCGATGTCCGAGGCCAGAAGATAGTCGGCTCCCACCATGCACGCCGCGACCGCCTCGATGCCGCAGCCGGCGCCGAAATCCAGCACTCTCTTCCCTGCAACCCATTCGGGGTGATCCAGGATGAATCGTGCCAGCGCCTGGCCCCCAGCCCAGCAAAACCCCCAGTAGGGATCCACCAGTCCAATTTTTTCCAGGTCCGGTTCGGTGGCATACCAGAGGTGGCAGGCATCCGTGATCAAATGGAGGCGTATCTCGGGGCAGAGGAAGGGTCTGGTGAGGCATGTGTTTTGGAGGATAAAGGCAGTTTTTGCCCGTTCGTGTGAACCGATCTTCATAGACAAATCTATTCTCCCGTGATTTGCGGTTACAACCGCCAGGGCGGCAATGGTGTTGAGTCAGCGTAACCCCGGTGAAAACCGGGGTCCAGAAAGTCTTTATTTTCCTGGATTCCGGCTTTCGCCGGAACGACGAAAGTTGGTTGATTCAACAGCATTGGCCAGGGATGCTGCCGAAAAAGGATTATTCCATGAAGCTCACATTAGAACAGCTCATGCCAATAATCAATAAAAGGGATGTCTCATGAAATGGCCCTGCTCTTGTCGCTTGATTTCATTCACCATCGCGGGTTAAGATGCTTTGAAGATATCTCGGCGACTATTTTGCGTGTTTTCGACCATTGCTCCGTCCACCAATGTTTGAGGGAAAGTGTTACTCCGCCGATAACACGCGTACCCTCCACCTGGCAATGCCTCAGAGTGGCTATCTTCGGTGTGTTCTTCTGACGGTATGCAGGCCGTCCAGATCCGGGATCAGTTACCGGCATTTTCTCTGAAAGAAAAGGATTGTTATGAACATCTATGTAGGCAACCTGTCGTTCAAGACCACCGAAGAGGAGTTGCAGCAATTATTTGAGAAGTTTGGAGAAGTGGGCTCAGCCAAAATCATCTCCGATAAAATCACCGGCAAGTCCCGAGGGTTCGGATTTGTGGAAATGCCCGACCGTGAGCAGGCCCTGGCTGCCATTGCCGGACTGAACGGCAAAGAGATGGAAGGCTTCACCCTTACCGTCAACGAGGCCAAGCCCCGCGAAAGCGGTGGCGGAGGTGGAGGTCGCCGCAGCGGTTCAGGTGGGGGATATGGCGGCGGAGGCGGTGGAGGCCGAAAGAGTGGCTCAGGTGGCGGATATGGGGGCGGTAGTGGTCGCGGAGGCGGAGGATACGGCGGGGGACGCAGCGGCGGTGGTGGTGACCGCGGAGGCCGTGGTGGTGGCCGTCGTTCCTATTAGTACAGCTCGGCGGAAGTCATCACCCATGCCGGCAGATTTTGAAGTCCCCCTTTGAAGGGGGATTAAGGGGGATGTGCAGTGACTATCACACCCCCCTGCCCCCTTCAAGGGGGGAATCGCACTCTTCCCGGAGAATGAAAACCTTCGCCAACCTGCCCAGCCTTCACAAATAGCGTTTTTGAAGAGCACCCAAAGGCCGGAAAAACTCCGGCCTTTGGGTCTTTGGGTCTCGCAAAGCCCATTCCTGTGCGGCGGGAGGCTCAGCCCGCCAGCTTTTCGAGGGCCTCTGCCAGTATGCCCGCCAGCTCCTCTTCCTCCATTTTGCCCTCCAGGGACTTCAGAGCCGGCACCCAGTTCTCGTCCCCCACCTCTCCCGTCAGGTACAGGATATCGCCCTGAATGGATGCGTTCTGCTGCTGAAAGATCTGCCACAGGGGGGGCAAGACCTCCCGTGCCAGTTCGGGCGCCGCTGCCGCCATTTCTTCTACGGCCACCATGGCGCCCAGTCGTACACTCCATTCCAGGTCAACGAGCAGGGGGTGGAAGGCGGCAAAGACGCGGTTCTTTTTCACCATCAACTCCGCCAGCAGCAGGGCCTGCCCCTCCTTCAGCATCCGTTTCAGGGCGTCCGTTTCCAACTGAGACGGATCCACCTTTTGGACGAGCTCCAGGATGTCTCCAGTGTCCACGGCCCCTGTCAGGCGATAGATCCCATTGACGAGAAGCGTGGGGACCGCCTGGATCTTGTGATGTTCGGCCAGTTCAGGGAACAGCCCGCAATCCACAACGGTGGCCCTGCCGTCGGGGTGTGCAGAGACAAGGGGGATGGTTTGACGCAATACTCCAGGGCAGAAGGGACACCCGTCGCTGACGAAGATCTGCAGGTCCGGCGGCAGGGATAAGGCTTTCACCTCCCTTGCGAGGTGCTCCGGAAGCGGGTTCGTTTGGAAGTCGGGGAACGCGAGAATTTCCAGGAAGGGTTCCAGTTCGGTACCCCTGGGAACGGCATGAATGCGCCAGGCCTTATGGTAGAGGAAAGCAGGAAGCTCCTGTTCTTCGGTGGCTTCCTGTGTGATGTGTATTGAAGGAGCTGTTTCATGGAGGAGGCTGCAGAACGCCTGGAATGAATCGCTCCTGGTGTCTGGGGTCCTGAGGAAACGCAGGGGAACGGGGCGGTCCAGCTTTTCACTCCATTCTCTCAGAATTTGCATCTCTTTTTCGTTCAAGATCGGCATGGGCATTCTCTCCGTAAGGCTAAGTCCCCATCATGTAAGGGGTGACGCAGATGAAACTCGGTCTCTGTTCTGGTCTGCGTCAGTCAGCGCTCAGTCAGCGTTTTCAGCGTCCCATCGTTTTTAGCGTCCTTTCCCAATCCAATGCTCTCAGTCGATGCCCCCGGCATGTTTTGAGCAACCGGAATTCGAGGGACACGCCCGGCGATATTGGTGACAATCTCGTAATTGATGGTGCCCAACTGTTCAGCCAAGTCATCCACGGTGATCTCTTCCCGGCCCTGCCGCCCCACGATCACGGTGGAATCCCCCAGCTTCACCCGGCCGCGCAAGGCGGTCACATCCACCATGCACTGGTCCATGCAGATGCGGCCCACCTGGGGACAGCGGACCCCGCCAATGAGGAGCTCCAGCTTATTGGAGAGAAGGCGGCTCATCCCGTCCCCGTAGCCGAGGGGAATGGTGGCGATGAGAGATGGTCTGTCGGTGCGAAAGGTATGCCCGTAACTCAGGCCTGTACCGGCAGGGACCTCCTTGAGAAACGTGATCCGGGTCTTCCATTCGAGGACCGGCTGGAGCGCGTCGACCTGGGGGTTGGACATGACATGGGACGGCTTCAAGCCGTAGACGGAAATGCCCGGGCGCACCGCATCGGAATGAGCATCCGGCAGATCAAAAATTGCAGCACTGTTGGCAAAATGAAACGTTCGGATCCCATAGCTCCGGGCGACCTCCCGGGTGCGATGAAATTGAGCGATTTGCTGCTGAGAAAAGGACTTGTCCGCCTCGTCAGCCATGGGGAAATGGCTCATCATGCCCTTGATGGATACATTCGGGTAGTCGCGGCACCGTTCCAGGAAGTCCTCCACGGCATCGGGTCGAATGCCCACGCGCCCCATGCCCGTATCGATTTTGAGGTGTACGGAAATCGTTTTGCCGGTCCTGGCAGCCTCCCCGGCAAGGCTTTCCACCATCTCCACCGTGCAGACCACCGGTTCGCAAGGGTAAGCCACCAGGTAGGGGCTGTTTTCCGGAAGAGTGGCCGAAAGAACGATGAACGTGCCTTTAAGCCCTGCTTCTGCCAGGTCGATGGCTTCGGAGACGTGGGCGACGCAGAAGGTCTTGTATCCCAGATGCACCAGGTGGCGGCCGACGATTTCCGCTCCATGGCCATAGGCGTTGGCTTTGATGGCGGGCCACAGAGGCCTTGTGCCCACCAGCCCCTGGAGGAGGCGCATGTTGTGGGTGAGGCGATCCAGGTGAATGAAAGCCTGAGTGATATGGCATGAATGATGATTCAAAGTAAACCTCCCGTGGGATGCTCCCTCGCAGAATTTGGGTCTTTCGACATCTGAACGGATGGTGGTCACGGTTTTGTGGCGAGAAAGATCGCTCTCCTGGGGGCCGGGAGTCCCTCCACCGTGAGATGATGGTTTTTCGGGTCCAGGTAGTCCGGCAGGGATTCGAAGGTCATCCAGTCGGTGGATCGCTGTTCCTCGGTGGTGGTCCGGCATTCGTGGACGAGGCGTACGTCGGCGAACCCGCAGCGCTTCAGCCAGGATTCCAGGGTAGAGCAGGAGGGAAGGAACCACACATTGCGCATCTTGGCGTAGCGTCCCGGCGGCACGAGGGACTCCCGCGGGCCGCCCTCGATGACAAGGGTTTCGAGAATGAGCTCACCCCCTCTCCCCAGGCAGGACCTCAGCTCCAGCAGATGGTCCATGGGAGACCGGCGGTGATACAGCACGCCCATGGAAAAAACGCTGTCAAAACCTTCCAGGTCTTTCGGAATATCCTCTATGCCGAGGGGCAGGACCTGTACGTTCGGATGGCCCATATAACGTTGCAATGACTGGAACTGGGCCACGAACAGCAGGTACGGATCGATGCCGACGACGCGCTTTGCTCCAGCGCCTGCCATGCGCCAGCAGTGGTAGCCGTTGCCGCATCCCACATCCAAAACCAGGCGATCCCGGAGGGGTTGAATGTGCCGGCAGAGGCGCTCCCATTTCCAGTCCGAACGCCATTCGGTATGGATGGGAATGCCGAAAACGCAGTAGGGGCCCTTCCTCCAGGGGTGCAGCTGCCGCAGGAGCTGCTCCAGCGCCTGCCGAGTAGCGGCATCGCAGTCGCCTGAATCTCCGATGCGTACGGCACCGGCATTCAAATCCACGGATGATGGCTTCAGGGCAGGGAGCCGGCGCAAGATCTCCTGCCACCTGGGCCAGTCTCCATGGGGCGATTCGAGCAGCGCGCGGTTCACGCGGCGCGGCAGTGTGTGGAGCCACGGAGCCAGGGGAGTCGCTTCCAGTGTCTGGTAGAAGACATCGTAATCCATATGGGCCGTCAGCGTGTTGGAAAAGTCTCACTTTTGTGCACAAAGGGATGCAAAATTGAGGCACTGAAACCAAACCTCGCAGTGGGCGAAGCCTGCAGTGTAAATGCGTTCCCGATGTGCGGAAAGGGTTTCCGGGATGAGCACCTTTTCCAGGGCGGTCCTTTTCTGGCTGATTTCGAGCTCACTGTAGCCGTTGGCCTTCTTGAAAGCATGGTGCATGTCTGCATGAAACGCTTCCTGATGGGGATGGGGGAAGCGGATCTTTTCCGAGAGCACCAGGATGCCGCCGGGCAAAAGTCCTTCATAAATATTCCGGACGACCTGGAGGCGATCGGCGGGAGGGATGAACTGCAGGATGAAATTGAGCACGACCACCGATGCATTGCGGATCTGAACATCCAGGATGTCGGCGCACACCAGGTCCACGGGGATGGTGGAGGCATCGGTCTCCATGATGCGGCTGCATCGTCGGATCATGGCTTCGGAGTTGTCCACGGCGATGATGCGGCACCGGGAATGCCGCAGGTGATGGCGCATGGAAAGGGTTGCAGCCCCCAGGGAGCAGCCAAGATCATAGAGACAGGTGTTTTCCCGGGCGTAGCTGTCGGCCAGAACACCGATCATGGAGATGATCGTGGAATAACCGGGAACCGACCTCTGTATCATGTCCGGGAAGACCCGGGCGACGGTTTCGTCAAAGGTGAAATCCGCTATTTTTTCGCGCGGCACGGCATACACCGCATCACGTTCCCTGCAGGATTTGTTTGAAGGCACAGAGGTTTGATTTTGAGCATGCATGACGTGACAGCCATTCAGTGGTTCATGTTCCCTGCATTCTCCATGGTCGACTTCTGAGCTTATAGTCAAGTGGAGCGTACAAAGCAATAGGGTCGGTCGGAGTTGCCAGAAGGTCGTTCATCTGGTAACGTTGAAGTCATAGTCGAGGTCATCGTGCCCGAGCTTTGGCTGTGGGGGAGCTCGGAAGAGGCGGAACCATCAGAAAGCGACGATGTTCAGGATTCTCAATATTGATACTCGGGAGATCTCTATCTCCACCCTGTCGGCTGAGATTTTTCACATGGGACATGGGGTGGATGCTGTCCGTACCCTTGGGGAAGCTTTGGATCACATCGCTTCCGACACGGGACTTTTGAGCGATGCTTTCTTCCTTCCGCATTGCCGACACCGGGGTGCCCCCGGTGGGCTTAGGCCGAATGCCTCGAGCCGGAATGGCCTTGCACGCATCTTGTGCGCAGGTCTGTACGGTATGGAGCCTCATCCTTTTACGATTTGCGATGGGGGTGGAGTGCTGAAAACGATACGCACGGAGTGCGCTTCGTTTTCTCAAACGTCCATGGCAACCAATCGGACCATTCAACAAAGGAGGAATGAGTGAAACGGACTATTTCAAATTGTGCGGCGGGGGTTTGTGTTTCGATGAGTTTTCTTTTCCTGGTCTATTCCGGCTCAGCCTGTGCCAACAGCATCCTGAAAGACCAGGTGAATATACGCTCTGGTCCAAGTATGAAGAGCGATGTCAGCTTTCGTGCCCCACTGGGATATCCCATCAAGATAGAAAAAGTACAGGGTGACTGGGTTTATTTTTGCGACTGGGAAAAAAACAGGGGTTGGGTCCATAAGCCCCTCGTTTCCAAGGTCAAAACTGCGGTTATCCTCGTCAACGAAGCGAACCTGAGGAGCTCTGGAAGCATGAAATCCAAGGTGGTGGCGATAGCCAAGCGAGGGGAGATCTACAAGGTACTCACCGCGAAGGGCGAATGGATTCAGTTGGGATACTTCTTCGGTGGAGACGTCGTTGGGTGGGTGCGGGCCGATCTCGTCTTCACGGGATAGGGCGGCCGAAAGCTCCACAAGAATCAGGGGGCGGAGCGTTTTTGCAGCGTGGGGCGTTTCAGCCCATAAGGAAGGACGATGATGTCGGAGAGTGAAAATGCGATGGGTTTTGAGGCGTGTGGCCATGTGCCGCCTCATCCACGCTGGGGACCGGGAAGCCGTATGGGTGTGATCGGCGGCCTGGGGGAAATGGGGCGATTGTTCGGTCAGTTCTTCCAGGAAATGGGGTATCGGGTCACGGTAGCCGATCTCTCCACTGAACGCACGAACCGGGAAGTGATCGAGGAATCGGACGTGATTTTGTTTGCGGTTCCGCTGCACAAGACCGTCGCCGTCATCCGTGAGCTCGTCCCTTTCACACGCCCGGGGCAGCTGCTCATGGATCTTACCAGCCTCAAGGCCCTGCCCATCGCGGAAATGCTCCGCTCCCCCGCTGCCGTCGTTGGGCTGCACCCCATGTTCGGCGGGCGCATTTCCTCTTTCGAGGGGCAGACAGTCGTGGCCTGTCCCGTACGCATCGAACGGGCGGACTGGTCCCTCCTGCGGGGCCTCTTCGTGGACCGTGGGGTGAAAGTCAAAGAGGCCTCGCCCGAAGAGCATGATCGCATGATGAGCATCATCCAGGTGCTCTTTCACATGACCACGATGCTCACAGGCCGGGTGCTTCGGGATTATGGGGTCGATATCGCCGAAACCATGGAATACACGAGCCCCAGCTATCGCCTGGAAATGAACCTTCTGGGGAGAATCTTCGCTCAGAGCGGTGTCCTTTACTCCGCCATAACGCAGATGAATCCCTACACGAAGGATATCCTCGGCCTTCTGCGGGAGGGACTCGACCGCTACGAAGAATGGTATGACCGGCAGGACCTGAACGCTTTTGTGGAGGACTTTAAACGGAGTGCTGCACACTTGGGAGAATTCAGCAGGCAGGCTTACCAGGAGAGCTCAGCGATTCTGGATTTTACCGTGCGATTGGCCAATTCCGCTGCCGGAGAAGAAAAACAGGAGGCAGCAGGGTAGACTGGAGAGGCGTAGCCGGTCGAGATGCCGGTCGTCATTTCAGACTTGCTCCGGCATCCGGAAGGATCCGCCGTCTGGATGTCTCGCTGTAGAGTCCTAAGTACCTTAGCAAAAGTTTTCTAACAAAACAAACCGTTCGCCCTGAGCCTGTCGAAGGGCACAGCCAGACATGCCCTTCGACAGGCTCAGGGCGAACGGACAGCAAGACATAATGTTAAGAAATATATGCTCAGGGACTTAACGCGACACGCCGTTTTCGTTCTGAGCATCGAGCCTTTCAAGGCATATCTTCAGACAATTTTCACAGTTGGAGGTCTGGATGCCCTTCTGGCAGTAGCGGGCGAAGGCTTCAAACCAGTCCATTCCCGTACGCGGGCAGATCTTGATGAATTCCAGAAAGCGCACCAGTCGGTCGATGGCCAGAGGATCGATGGCATGCTCGATGCGGCAGGCATTGGCTTCGGCATCGTCCGGTTCCATCTGGAGGGCTGTCACGAAAAAGTCTTTGAGGGTATCGTGCCGTCGAATGATATCTTTGGCGATGCTCCGTCCCGGCTGAGTCAGCGTGATGTAGCTGTAGGGACTGTAATTGATGAGCCCTCGGCAGGCCAGCGCCTTCAGGGCTCCCGTTACGGAAGCTCGCTGCACGTTCATCTGGTCGGCGATGTCCTTGGCTCGAGCGACACGATTGGATTGTTCCAGGTGGAAGATGACTTCCAGGTAGTCTTCCAGGCTGGCGGAAAGTCCTTCCGCGATATCTGAGCTCATCCCAAGCGCCTTCCTCCCTTCTGAATGGATGCTCCAGCTTATCCATTTCCCTCGTGAGCGTCAAGCTCCAACGGCCGGAATCTCGTGTCGTTTCGCCGAACGTCGAGGGGGAGGCGTGCCGGACTCAGCCGCCTCGGAGGTCCTTTGAGAAGAGGTATTGCCGCCCGCCGTGCCAATTCTTTCGACAAGGGCCGTGGCTGTGCTATAGTTTTGGGGAGCGTGCACGGGGGAGCCTTCAGCTGTTCGCATCATCAGAACAATGAATCCCTTGCACCGGGCGTTCCAGGGTATCCCTGAGGCCGTCTGATCCTTGGATGCTGTTACAGCTAAGAGACAACGGCGGACTGGTTTTGACAGGAACGGGAAAAGCTGTTAAAAAGCCTTGCACATTGAGCCCTTACATGGGAGGGCAGGACCGCCTGAACGGGGGTGCTTCGTCCCGCAATAAATGATCTGAAAGGATTAAGGAAATGGAAAGCAATCCGCAAGCTCCTCTGAATCCCCTTCAACCCGTATTCGAGTTGCTGCAGGGAGGCGATCCCGACGTCATCGCTGCCAAATACAGCTTGACCCGGCAGGAACTGGAAAAACGACTCCATGATTTTCAGGAATCGCGGCGCCGCATGGCCCTCGCCGACAACCTCCTCATCACTTCGGCGGGAAGAAACGATCCCTGCCCCTGCGGCTCGGGTAAGAAGTACAAGAAATGCTGCCTGCCCCGGCACGAGGAAGCGCGCAGGCAGATGCCCGCCGACCGGTTGCAGGAAATGGAAGAGCAGGCCAAGAAAAAGGATAAACTGGAAAAAGATGTGATGAAAGGCTTCGATCTGCTCTTTGCCCAGGAAATTGACAAAGCCGAGCGCCTGGCGGAGCGTCTCCTGGAATCCTATCCCGAAGAAGATCGGCTCCATGACATCGTCGTCATGGCCGCTTTCGTCCAGGGAGATTACGACCGGGCATTTCACATCACACGCGAGCGATGGCAGGTGGCGCAGGAAGAAAAGGCGTTTTACCAGGAGAACGGATTCCACAAAAGGGAGGGCATGGATCGGAAGAACCTGGTCTGCTTCTATTCTCCCTCGACCTGGTTGGAAAAATTCTGGGTCGCCCAGCGCGCCCGTACCTACCGTGATCTGTTCCCCGCCCCGGAAGATCCTCAGCTGATGAAGCTGGTGGAAGCTCTGAAGGCGGCAAACGATGCCAAGCGATTCCCGGGCCGGCAGGAAGAAGGGTATGAGATGCGGCGTCAGGCCCTGGCCGGAACCCTGGAGCAGGTGGAACAGGCGGGGCCTCGAGCCATCCCCTATCTCCTTCCCTTGACCTATTCTTTTTCCTGGGCCAGCCTGTTCGTGCCCGATCTTCTCCATGCCTACGGCTCAGATGGTTCGGAGGAAAGCATCCGCGTGCTGGCGGAGCTTTCCATGTTCCGTTTTCCCTATTTTGCTCAGAAGTGCCTCGTGAACCTTGAAAAGCTTGGAGTCAAGGCCATCCCCGTGGTGGAAAAGGTGCTGAGGGAAAACCCGGCCTTCGATGAGCTGAAAGTGGGCTTGATCAGTGTGCTTGGAAATGTCGAGACCCCGGAAAGCTTCCAAATCCTGGTTTCACTGACGGAGCATGAAAACCCCTACGTGGTGAACTGGGTGGCTCAGGCTCTTGCCAATCACAAGAACCCTGCAGCTTTGCCTTATTTGGAAAAGGCCAAAGAGCGTCTGGGAGAGCTCAGCAAGATCGCCCGCGCCATCAAGGATCTGGCCGGATAGTTGGCCTGAGGCCGGAAAAATTCAAGCTGGAGCTTATCTTGTGAGCACTTCGAGCGTAGTGGAGATTGGCGAAAGATACCATCCCCTGGGACGGTGCGATTCCCCCCTTGAGCAGGGGGGAATTTTTAGACAGCGTCTCACTCATACTGACCGAAGCAAAGCCACTTGAAGTCTGTCCGTATCTTTTCCGGGACATTCTTTCCGATCCGCACCATGAAGAGGTTGTCATCGTCCAGGCAGATGTTGGGCTCATTGGTCGGATGCTCGACAAGCCCGACTGTGCTGAAGAGGCGAATCATCATCTTTTTGTACAGGGTCGGGCTCATCCCGGATGCCTCCAAGTCCCAGGTCCAGGTATACCCAACCATATAGACGATCTTTTCCTCCACCAGCGGGTGAGCCATCATTCCCCTTGCGATGGCTTGCCCAAGGCCGACAGATCTCCAGTCCCGGCTTACCTCGATGGCTTTGGCCTCCATCATGATTTTCGGCCCGAGACGGGCCCAGCGCTCCGCCGGATCGGGGTAAACCACCATGCCAAAGGCAATGATGGTTCCCGCCTCCGTGAGGGCGATCACCACGTTGGAATCCTCCTCCCCCGCTCTGATGATGAGGCTTTGCCTCCTGGTGTAAAGGGATCGGTAATGTGTGTGCTCTCGGAATTGGGGATCAAATCGGAGATTTTGCAGATCCTCTGGTGTTGCGAGAATATATATGCCTATCTCTCCTTTGTCGGTCTTCATGCTGATTTCTTTTCTCACGAGCTCCACCGTCTTAGGGTTTGCTGATGTCCGTGGATGGGATCTACCGCAACAGGTAATTGCTCTCTATAGCCCTGACCAGGTTGGTCATGGTCGAGTAACAGGGGGTGGGTATCCCCAGCGCCTTTCCATATTCCACAACCTTTCCACCCAGAAAGTCGATTTCCGTGCGTGTCCGGTTGGCGACATCGACGCACATGGAGTCTTTGTGGATGCCCACCTTTTCAAGGTAGGCGAGGGCGGTTTTGAGGTAGTCTTCCCCCAGGTCGTATCCCATGGCTTTGGCAATGGTCAGTACCTCTGTGAAACAGCCCTCGGCTATCTCCCTCGTGGGGGGGAATTCCAGAGCTTCCTTGATGGTTCTGTCCGTTACAGCACAGATGGAAGCCATCGTACATTTCATGATCATTTTTTTCCAGACGTACAATTTGATGTCATCGACACACTGCGTGTCCAGTCCGCCCTCTGTCAGGATCTCGGCGACTCTCGATCCCATGGGCTGGTTCTCGGGGACGAGAGCACCCAGGTGGTTGGGGCGGTTGAAAAAGGCAGCGGACACTTCGCATGGGCCGCGCAATGAAACGCCGTAATTGAGTGTCATGCGAAAGACGGCATCGGCACCGAAGACATCCGCGATGACATCCTCGGTCCCCAGGCCGTTGTGGGTGCTGACGATCTTCATGCCCGGCTGGAAAATCTCCTTCAGAGCATCGATCACCGCATGCAGATGGAATGTCTTGGTTGCGATGAAAATGAGATTTGGATCGTACCCCTTGAGCTCCGTGATCCGTTCGACAACGTTGTGAACGGGAACGCGGTAATTGAGCTCCCCCGAAACGGTTATTCCATTCTTTTTCAGCTGGTCTTTGAGACCAGCCCTGCGGGCCACGAGTAAGGCTTCCGGGTTCCGAGCGAGCAGGGCTGCGGCCAGAACGGCGCCCGTCGCTCCAATCCCCACAACAGCAATCCTGGGATCATCCATTGTTTCAAACCCCTTTCATAATGCGAGAGCCTGTTTCGCGCCCCATCCTCTGCAACGTTGTTGACTTCACCAACTTTTGTCATTCCGGCGAAAGCCGGAATTCAGGCAAATTAAAGACTTTCTGGCCCCCGGTTTTTACCGGGGTGAGGGTAAGTCAGCAACATTGATCACCCCGGGCGAGGTTTCCTTTGCCGTGAGGGACGGAACAGCAAAATTTGAGAAAACAGAAAAGTTTTACTTGACAGACAGAAAAACCCTGATTTATAGTTTCTCTCAATACGATAATGCAGTCTCGAATTAGGAGAAACGGTGTGAGCAAATCATTCGGCACTCTGGAAAAAGCGATGGAAATTCTCCGCCTCTTCAATTCCGAGCAGCCGGAGCTCTCCGCTCCCGAAATCGCAGAAAAGCTCGAAATGCCCTTGAGCACAGTCTACAAGTACCTGCAGGTTTTTCACAACAAGAAATTCCTCTCTAAGGACGACCGTACCAGCAAGTTTTTTCCCGGCCTCACCATCCTCAAGCTGGGGCTTCTCGCGGCCAAAAAAATTTCCGTCATGGAAATTGCCTCCCCCTATTTGAAGTCTTTGGCCGATCGTTCTCTCGAAACAGCGGTTTTGACCGTCCTGGACGGCCGCAATGTCATGTGCGTCGACATCATCGAAAGTCCCAGGGCGGTGAAGTTCATAACGGCCAAAGGCAATACGATGCCTTTGCATGCAGGTTCACCCGGAAAGGCCGTTTTGGCTTTCAAAGAGCCGGCTTTCATCGACCAGCTGATTGAAACGACAGGTCTTGCCCGGTTCAACAAGAATACCATTACAGATCCACAACGGATCAAGGAGGAGCTGGCCGTCATTCGCAGGCAGGGCTTCAGCGAAAGCGATTCAGAATTTGAATCCGACGTTTGCTCCGTGGCTGCGCCCATTTTCGATTTCAAGGGACAGGTCATTGCTTCCATTGCCCTTGCGGGTCCGGCGGAGCGCGTTTTCCGAGAGAACAAGCAAAATCTGATCGATCTGGTGAAGGAATGCGCCCGGGGGATTTCTTCAGAATTGGGGCATGGAGACGGTCCGGGAAAGCGTCCCCGGTGATGCAGGCCGCCCTGGGCGGTGGACGGCCATGAGGGGATGGACTCCCTCCGGTTCATGAGAGAGACGCAAAAGGCTTTGCCGCGGAATTTTGTGTGGGCGTTAGCCCGCATGCCTTGACACTTACCACGACGAGGAAACTCCACATGATCCCATATACAGCAGGATTCCATCGAGGTGGTTGCATCCCCGGGGCACAGCACGGCCTTGCCGAGAGGTGTCCGGAGGATCACGGCTCCAAGAACAGAGGGCCTCCGTTGTCCCCCGTCGTGGGCGTCGGCGTGAAGACCGTACCGTTTGTTGATAATGACGAGTGAGTAGACGACCTAGATTAAGGGAACGATCATGCACAAATTACTTTCAGAACAGCGCGGCAAGAAAATGCTCCTCCTGGGCAACGAAGCGATTGCGAGGGGGGCCGTGGAAGCAGGGCTTGCCATTGGCGCGACATATCCCGGCACTCCATCGTCGGAAATCTCAGCCGCTTTTTTCGAGATCTCTCGCGAGAGCGACCTGTACTTCGAGTACAGCACCAATGAAAAGGTGGCCCTCGAGGTGGCAGCGGCCGCGGCAAACTCCGGCGTGCGCAGCATGGCCATCATGAAGCACGTGGGGTTGAATGTCGCTGCCGATGCCCTCATGACCCTGGCCTATGTCGGCGTGAAAGCCGGCCTGGTGATTCTCACGGCAGATGATCCCTTCATGTTTTCCAGCCAGAACGAGCAGGACAACCGCTACTATGGAAAGCTTTCGGGGCTCCCCGTCCTCGAACCCTCTTCGGTCGAGGAAGCCAAGGAAATGATCAAGTACGCATTCGATCTTTCGGAGAAGCTTCAGGAGCCGGTCCTTTTCAGAACGACCACCCGCATCAATCACTCCACCGGAATCGTCACCCTCGGCGATATCGCTCCCGTCAAGACGACCGGCGACTTTGTCAAGGATCCTTTCAGCTATGTCACCGTCCCGGCTGTATCGAGAAACCTCCACGTAAAACTTCTGAAGCACTGGGACGAGGCCAAGGGCCTCTCGGAAAGCTCCTCTTACAATTTTATGGAAGGGAACGGCTCCTGTGGGATCATCTGCAACGGGGTCAGCTACAATTATGTTTCGGATGCGGTGAAGGACCTCAAGGGCGAAGACAAAGTCAAAATCTTGAGGGTCGGGTTTTCCAACCCCATGCCCGAAACCGTTGTCAAAAGTTTCCTCAAGGGGTGCGAGAAAGTCCTGGTCGTGGAAGAGGGCGAGCCCTTCATGGAAGAGGCCGTCAAGGCCTTCGCCCAGGAAGAAGGGATCACCATTCCCATCAAGGGAAAGGGTCCGGGGCAGTTCTCCAGGCTGTACGAGTTCGATCCGGCCATGGTGAGGAAGGTGCTGGCGGATTACTTGAATGTTGCCTATGAACCGGCCGGCGTTGTGGATGTGTCCGATGTCCCGGAGATTCCGCAGCGGCCGCCCAACCTGTGCGCGGGCTGCTCACATCGGGCGACCTTCTACATCGCCAAACAGGCTGCCGCGGGAATGGAAACGATC
>DAIQOB010000017.1:5038-15969 GCA_036788075.1 Syntrophobacteraceae bacterium | reverse complement strand
CGGGGATCTCGCTGCTGTGAGTAGGGAAAACCCTATCGTGCACAACATCAATCATGAAATCGTGAGATACAGTCTCGTGCGTGAAAAAACAGGATGGGGTAATCATCTTTATATCATATCGCAAATTTCTTCAATATATGGACCTTGGCAAGATACAGTAACTCTTTAAGTTATCAATCAAACGCAAGTTTCCTTGGTTTGCTACTTACAGCGTGACTTTTTGGGACCTGCCCAAGTGGCGTTACATGTTTGAGACCACTGGGATCGGCGGGCGATTCCACGATTGATTCAGACTTTTACCTTCCAGAAAGGCACGGACATATACCTTTCAGTGTAAGTCTGCGGCAGGCTGAGCATCAACCGCCGACTGTCCACCTTTTCACCCCTTTGTTCATCGCAAAATGACATTCGGTGTGCCTTCCGATTTCCGCAGAGGAATAGCCGAATTCAAAAAGCGCGAGCCGAACGATTGCATTGTTCTAAACGATATCGGCCCCTTTCCAGTTTTCAGAAAAGGGGGTTCCCTTTTGTGGGTCCCCCCAGGCTGCAGATTTCTGAATTATAAATAATCCTCAGGTCTTGCTTAAGGCGTCACCCGCTTCACCTCTCACTGCGCACTTATTTGATCCCCTGACTGTCGCGGAAGGCGAATAGTGCGCTTTGCGCCACCCGATCCAGGACCGCGCATTGGTCGAGGGTGTAATAGTTGCCGTCGATTTGATTCGTCCTCGCACGCATTTCTCTGGCGTGTTCCTCTGAACAGAAGAATACTGATTTCCTTCAGAAATCGTCAATGATGTTTGGAGCAGCCAGGCTGGAGAAATCGACGGACGGATGAAAAATCAACGGATCCATTCCGTCATCGAGGACTTTCCAGCGAAGCTCGCTGTCTATTTCGATGCTCATCGAACAACCGCAATCCGCACACTCTGTCCTGACGACCACCGACAGGGCCTCACCGCGCAGGCGCCCTTGCACGAAGGGCGATGCCATGGCATCGATGGCTCAGGCCGCGTAGAGTTGTTCTCCCGTGCTGAAGGTGAGGTGATGCGGTGTTTTCTCAACCGTCACGGGATAAGCCCAAATAACCGCACCCGCTTCGTTTCGGAAAAGAAATGTCATGTTCCTTTCAAGCTCAGCCAGGATGGTTATCGCCCGCTCCAGAGGCAGACTCAGCTTCCGCGCAATGTGGCCGGGCGATAAAGGTCCGCCGGTGATGGGCATTTCCTTTACCACGAAATTGCGCACCAGGTGATGTTCCTTGGACATGAAACTGAGTCGGGCATCAAAATGCCTCGGAATTTCCGACAAAGAGCGCTCCCAGTCCGTGCGGGGCGTCTCTTTGATCGATGGTCCCCGCCCCGTCAGTATCGTTTCTTTCATGTGATATCCCTGTCCTTTCTTCTTTGGATTATATTTGAGAGTCTGGAACTGGTATAGGTACTAGATCCAAGCTCTTCTTCCGGGCTCGACTTGCATTTTTCTCTTCTCTTTCACAACAGGTCACGGCCATGACACCGCGAAACGTAAACTGTGAAGCAATGGACAGGTCAATGCCTAAAATGAACATGAAATCGTACACAATATCAAAGACAGCCCGCCTGTTCGGTCTTTCTCGGAGCACGCTGCTCTACTATGATCGCGTAGGTCTCATCTCGCCCTCTTTTCGTACATCCTCCGGGTATCGCATATACACGGAAGAGGATGTGAAGCGCCTGCGTCGGATCTGCAGACTCCGCCAGGCGAGTCTTTCAATAGAAGACATCAGGTCGATTCTCCGCTCGGAAGGCAACTCCACTGCAGACCTCCTACAGAAGAGGATGGAAGAAATCGGAGAGGAGATAGTTGTCCTCAAGGCCAAACAGAGGCTTATTGCGGCCATGCTGAAGGGCATGGCCCTGGACGAAAGCCCGCCTGAGGTCAATAAAGAGATGTGGATAGAGATGCTTCGAGCGGCAGGCATGAATGAGCAGGGTATGGAGCGATGGCATGCTGAGTTTGAGAGCCGCGCGCCTGAGGCTCATCACAGTTTTTTGATCTCACTTGGAATCCCTGAAGAGGAAGCGCTCAGAGTTCGCCAATGGTCAAGAAAGAGGGTTGGCACGTAGACTTGGGTATTTTATACTCGCGTGTCAGAGTGCCAGGGAGGGGCACATCGTGCTCGAAGCTCCACCGCCAATATCCAAGGCCCGCTGGGACTGATTACCGGAACGGCTGGATAACGCCAACTCCCGTAGCGGCAGGCCATCGAATACGGCAGACATCATGTTGCCATATACAAATTATATCCCTTATGCACAAGCCTGCTTTCCGGATTCAGCACTTTGGCAAGGTATGTTGACTTCCGCAGAATTAGACAGTGCGGCCCTTTCAGAGAGGTTTTTTGTGTACAGTGGCAAGCGTTGTACTACCCTGGTTCGCCTATCAAACGGTGATGACCCAGTACATCTAGCCGTTTCACCAGGCGCCGACAAGGCGTGGCGCTGGTGAACTTTTTTTAGACGCCATAGGAGGCCATCGATGGATACCTCAGGCTTCTTTCAAGTCACCCTAGGAGGTCTGCTGGGTAGCAGCATTGCTGCGGCCCTACTTGGTGCGGCCTTTCTGCGATGGAGCAAGACCGTCGAATCTGAGATCAAGTCGCACTTCGATCAGCAGTTCAATGTTTTCCAATCCACCCGAGCGTGGAAACAACAAGCGCTCGCAGAGTTGTTCGGCCCACTCGTCATGCACCTCAGTCGAACCAAGACAGCGTTTGATCGCTGGGACGGCAAGAACTTGTATCTCGAGGGTCAAATCGTCCGCCAAGGCAATCAGACAGTGCGGGATCTCCTCCTGGCCAAAGGCCACCTGATACCGCCCGCACTTGTTGCGCACGCAACGAAGCTGGTGGTTCACTACGACGTATGGATGGAGGAGTTTGATCGGGTTCGTGACTCGGCCGAGCCGAAGAGTGACGCCTTCGTGTTCGTTGGGCCTGCTGGCTATCCTTTTCCACGAGAAAGTGAAGCAGCATTCAAAGAGGAGTTTGCCCGTCTGCAGCACGAGTTGTATGGCGTCTAACCAGCGCGTCCAGTGGAGCCGCGGGCCGGTCCTGGAAAATGTTAGGCGCCATCGGCGCGCCCCGGTGACGCGTAACGTTCAGAGTTTCTACATCTCTCCTGACCCTTGAAATTTCTGAGTCCAAAAAGTTCAAAATTATCGAATCATATGTGATGCGCCAGCGTCTCACGATACCTGGAGCCTTTGCCACTCACTGAGGAATTTCCTGGGTCGTATCTGCCCAGAGCTCGAAACACTTCGAAAACTCAAGAAGGGCTCACGAGATAGTCTCTCAGTCGTTTCTTGCTGTCGCCCGGCAAGAAAGGGCAGGTATTCGGATCGATGCTTCCCTCCGCAAGCCCGACCGCATAGGCTACACAGGAGAGCTCACCGCAATCTCGGCAGTCGGTGTGGCGCAGGGCCTTTAAGATCTCGATTACACTTGGCCTCCTGCGAGCCTGAAAGCAGGGTTCAAGCTCACCCCTCCTTGCCCAAGTGTCGTTGATCGTCTCCTTGAGCCGCTCGAGGAGACGATCGGCCTCCGCCTCATCGGTCAGGTTGTTGATGGCGATCCGCATCGCATAGACTGTGACAAGCTTTGCATCCACCTTCAGGCTGAGAGCTGGAGGATCCCTCAGGTACTGGTATCCTCCCAAAACAGTATTGAGGTAGGGGATTACCTCGGAGATGTCCTCATCGAGGTCTGCCAGGCACCTCAAACACCCTTTGCTGGAATTGCACTGCGACCAAAGCATCTCTTTGTGGTAGCCGGTGAGCAACATGGAAATCCTCCTGCATGAATAATCTGAGGCTGTTGAATCGTTGAAGGGAAGCTCTCCTGTGAATAGCTTCGGCCTTTCAATAGCTACACTTTTGCAAGTGTGCCCATCCTTTTGACGACCGGCTGATACACCCCCTGATACCACTATAAGGTCTAACCTGAGGAGACGCTAATAAGCCTGTGTGTTTTGGAATGTAAGATCCTGTAAATTAGAAGAATATGACAAGAAACGCCCAACATAATCGAGGTATCTATTTGGAGTAATCTGAGCGATTCTGTGCTTGGAAACGAACTATACTTTGGGGTATGTTGCGGATTTTAAAATTGATTCTGGCTGAATCTTGTTTGATTGAACGTAAACCCAAAGGGTAGGTCCATTATGGGCGGGAAAAAACATCAATGCAAATATAAGGATTAATGCAGTGGTGAAGACCTCGGATACTGTGAGCTCCCGGGCCGGGCTGAGTCTCTTTGTCCGCTATCTGGAAAACATCCTGCTCTATCCTCACCTCGAGCACTTTTTGGGTGGTTAGTCCATTTCAATGCTCTCAAAAAAGATCCCGGGTATGCCGGGGTGATCGAGACAGCGCCAGAGGCCATGCTCTCCTCCCACTCGGTCAAACGATTCTTCAAAGGTTTTTCATGGTATCGCATCCGGCTCTTTGGAAGCCTTCTCCAGCAGCTTTTCCTCCGGCGACTGAAGCGCTCCAAGTCCGAGATCATCGAGATCGGGATCGGACACGATGGTCGAGGAGCTCGGCAGCGGATACGTCTCTAGTGGAAAGATCTACGGGGACATCAAGGAACATGTCCGGGCCGGGGAGCAGTGCCACTGGGGCAGGTACCGAAGGGGGAAACAGATGTTGGACTTCCTCGAGTGTGGCCTTCAAGCAGATCCTGTGCTTCCTTGTGGATGGCACGAGCCTTCACCTGGGCTACTTCGATTCACTGAAAAAGGACCCCGGTTCTGCGGCAACCATCGAAACCGAGGCAGGGGCGATGCTTTCATCCCATTCGGCGAAGCACTTTTCCAAGGCCTTCTCTTAGTTTCGAATGCGGACGCACTCCGTTTCAACAGGTTCCTTCCCAATGCAGCGTTCTATTACACCGTGCTGCCTTTTCGTGTAGTGCATCGACTTGCCGCCATTGAGCCGGCAGTTGGGCCGAAACAGGAGGAAAAGGATGAATCCAGAGAACTGGGTTGGACTGACAGGCATATTAGCGACGGCCACTGTCTCTATCTTCAGTGTGCTATGGAATACCCGGGTTCACAAGCGGCTGAGAGATGAGCAGTTTTCCCGCGAAGACGTAATCCGCAAGGATTATGAGACCAAGGAAGATGAACGACGAAAGATAGAACGGATTCACTCTCCGCAAATTGAATTTGATCTTTCAGCACGATTCTTTGGCCCTGAACAAGAAGAGTATTTATTGGAAATCAGGCTGAATCTTACAAATTCTGGGCTTGTTCAACAGAAACTATGGGATCCCAAATTGAGAATCCTGGGTATAAAAAAAGGTGTATCATTGAACTTTCGTGCTAATGATCCGTACCGACTGGAGTTTCCAGAAAAGGTGCTTCCACTCAGGGATTTACGTCCAGCAGATTACAATTTTTTCTTTGTCGAGCCAGGAGTGCATCAAGACATCTCATACGTTACGAAAGTTCCATCATCAATTGGCTACGTCTTGGTGTACAGTGAATTTCACTACGATACTACGACTCCACACACAGCAGAACGTTTGTTTGAGGTCGGAACGGATTTCAACAGTCGGACTATTTCTCCATGATCCTGAGCGATAGGCGACATTTGTGAAATTGTGAAATTAGATAGGGGCAAATGAATCGAGGTGAGGCCCTTGGAAATCATAGATTCTCATACCCATTGGGGACCATCGGTTGCCCTGCATACTTCCGTCACTACGGGGGAACTGCTCCGCCAGGCTGCAGGGTGCGGAGTGGACCGGATTGTAATCTTTCCTTTTCCGTCTCAGGCTCTGGCCGATGAAAGCATCAACGAGGAGGTGCTGAACGAGGCCGAGTCCGTGCCGCAGTTTATCCCGTATTATTACATCCCCGATGACCTGCGCCCGATTCCACCGGGTAGGGGCTTCTACGGAGGCAAGTGGCACTGGACGCGGGGAGTTTCCGATTGCTCTTCGTGCTATGACGTCCTGGACGATCCGGTCCTTCCGGCGTTTCTCGAAGAGTCGGAGGCTGTCGGTCTGCCGCTGATCGTTGAAGAGGAGCTGGAATTCACCGTGGAGCTTGCGAAGCGGTGCGGAAAGCTCAACCTGATCGTTCCTCACCTGGGCATGCTGGGCGGGGACCCTCTGGATTTCCTCGCTGTCTTCAGAACGAACGAGCATATTTTCTTCGATACGGCCTTGGCCCAACCCCGGACCATCCTGCGCTTCGTGCAGGAGCTCGGAGCCGAGCGGGTGCTCTTCGGCTCGGATGTCCCCTTCGGCACGATGTCTGTGGAATTGCGGAAGATGCTGACCCTGCCCGTCAGCGAGCGGGAAAAAGAAGCCATCCTCGGCGGCAATCTCCGCCGCTTGACCGGCATTGCTCCCCTTGCTCCATAGGAGAGCGGCTCTGTGGTTCTCCCACAAGGGTGGGTTTTTGCCCGCCGGCCAATTTTCTTCCGGTTCATCCGCCACCATATGGGAGGGTCTCAACGAGACGGCGGCAAGGTTGGGCCGGGGCGCTCGGTACTGCTCATCTTGCCCTTTGCTTTGAACGGCCTGTAGAGGGGATCGCCCACGAGCACCATCCGCCAGGACAGAAAGGGCAGGGAGATGGCGTAGCATTCGGAAAGTGTCAGACTCCCCTCGAGCAGGGCCGCAAAGAAGACTTCGGGGACAGGGAAGGCCTGGACATAGGGCTCCGCCACCGGTCCGACGGTGGCCGCCGCGCCGTTTTCCAGCATGGACCTGCACCATACCTGGCTCCCTTCCTGCCTGAGGGTCTGGCATTCCTGGCTCGCAATGTGGTAGCCGACGGAGCCCTGCGTCCAGGTGAAGGCGGGCACGTAGCGGGCAAGGCTGTACCAGCCGCAGTAAAGCGCGGCATTGGGCGCTTCCCCGGGCTGAAAAAGCTTCTCCTCCTCGTCAAGAGTCACGGGCATGGCACCGCTCTTTTTCACGACATCGGCGGCCTTGTGGATCGAGTCGTCGTAGAAGGCATATCCGGAAGGTTTTTCGTTTTTCAGTGCCGGCCATCGCGCGTCGAAATAGGCCTTGCCGGCAAGCCCTTTTTCTTCAGCTGCCAGGCTGTCGTCGATCAGCCTCCTGACGACGCCCTGGGAGGGTCCGTCGAGCCTCGCGACCATCAAGACCCGTTTGGGAAGATTGGGGACATCCTTTCCCCTGAATCCGATGAACGAGGGGTTCGGAAGCCACCCCGAGAGCGGGTAGTCGCCCTCGAGGGCCAGTGCCAGCTCGGAGTCGACGGACGCAACTTCATCGTCCTTGTTGGTTTTCTGGATCTCGGCCTGCAGTGATTCGACCGATTTCTTGAGGTCTTCCAGCTTCTTTTCATCGGGGGGCATGATCTTGATTTCCCTCTGTATGGCCCGGCGGCGAAGCTGAAGCCCCCGGATGCGGGCCTTCTCGTCGAGGCTCAGCTTGGGCTCCGTGATGGCGAGGGGCACCCCCTGCATGAGGAGCAGGGCGCGGATGGGTATGCCGCCGGCTTCCCGTTCGTGGAGATGCTTTCTGACGGGGACGAGTATCTGCCCTTCGTAGTCCGCGCGGGAGCAATGCTCCTTATCGGTGGTGCGGAGCACGAGGAGGTTGTCGTCGGGAATGTGCCGTTTGGCCATATAGTACCTGGCGAGGTCGAGGCTTGCGCGGCCGTTCGCCAGCACGAGAATCTCAGACGGTTCCAAGGCCAGGGAATGCGTCGGGAACAGGCATACTGCCGGCAGGCAGAGGAGCCACAGGGCTATTAGCCAGGGTGGGCGGTTCATAGATCTTCCTTTGGGGAGAAATGCCCTTGCCGCCTGGGCAAAAGGCAATATTTTCCCCTCATTCCCGGACTGTGCTCGATAACGTCTCACCGGCAGGGCAGCAGGATTGTGAAGGTCGTTCCCTTCCCCTGGGTGCTCTGGACACTCACCGTGCCGTGATGATCCTCGACGATCTTGTTGATGACTGCCAAACCCAGGCCTGTCCCGGTTTGCTTGGTAGTGAAAAAGGGGTTGAAAATCTCCGACATCAGCTCCGGCTCGATCCCCTTGCCCGTGTCGGACACTTCGATACAAATCTGGTCCCCCTGGCGGCGCGTTGAAACCGTGATGGACCCCTCGGTCTCCAGGGCCTCCATTGCGTTCTTGATCAGGTTGATGAGAACCTGTTTCATCTGGTTGGAATCGAACTGGCCGGAGGGCAGAGAGTCGTCCAGGCTGGTTCGCAACTGGATCTGTTTTTCTTCGGCCGCCTCCTGCATCATGAACTGGACTTCCCGGACGATCTTGTTGAGGTCCGCCTCCTGCTTGACAGGGCAAGCCGGCTGCGTGAAATCCCGCAGGTCTCCCAGAAAAGTCTCCAGGCGCTGGACTTCATCGGTGATGATCTTGAGCTTCTGCCGCGCACTCCCGGGCAGGTGCGGGTTGCGGTCCAGTTGACGGGCGAAGCCTCCGATGATCATGAGCGGGTTCTTGATTTCGTGCCGTACGTAAGCGGTCGCCTCACCCACTGCGGCAAACCTTTCGGAGCGCAGCAGCCGTTCATGGCTCTGACGCAGGGCCTCGGTCTTCAGTTCCACTTCGCGGGTGAGGATTTCGTTCCAATTGTAGGATGCACTGATGAGAAGGCCGCTCATGCCGACAATCAAAACAAAGATGAATCCGGCCATGATGCCCACCTGGACCTGGAGGCTTTCCACCAGGCCGTAGACTTCTTCAAAAGGTGCAGCTACTCCGACTCCCCAGAGGTTGTGGGGGCTGTCCTCCACCTGTATGATCCCACGGACCATCCCCTTGTCGAATCGCACGGGAGTGTATGCCAGCAATTTCTTTATTTTTCCTATCTTTTCACGGTGCCAGCCCGATTCGTACCAGTCGGTCCCTTCTTCACCTTTCAGGATATGATTGACTTGAATGTACTCCAGCCTGTCGAAGGACAGTTTCGTATTGCGCTTCTGACGAACCTTGATGGAATCCTGGCCCACAAACTCCTGCTCATAGTGGGCCAGGAAAGTCCCCTGCTGATCGATGACCCAGGCGTAGCCGGTCTGTCCCGACTTGACATTTTTCGTCGCCATTTGACACACGAACGTGGGGTCGAAAATGATTTTCAGGATGCCGGCAAAATTCCTGTTCTGTTCGGGAAAAAGCGAGCTCATGCGATAGAGGGGCGTCAGGATCGCCATGGCTAGGCGCTGCTGCCCGGAGGCGTCGGTGTGCAGATAGGTTTTCGTGAGAAAGACCATCCCTCGATGCTCCGGGGCTTTGGCCCAATCCAAATAGGCCGTATCCAGATTTTGAGCCTCCTGTGGGATGGACTTGAGGGATTGCCCGTAGGAATGCTCCAGCCGGCCCTGGGCGTTGAAGATGCGCATGTCCAGGATGCCGAAAGCTTGCTTGTCCTTGAATTCGAGAGCGCCGTAAGCACGAAAGTGAGCGATCGTATCACTTTCCACCTTGTACAAATCGGCGTAACTGGTCAATTCGTTTTCCAGCAGGTCAAAATATCCTTCGATGTTGTCGGCGATCTTTCGAGCCAGCATGAGCTGCTGTTCATTGAACTGTCGGCTGATGATCTGCTCGATTCTCTTGGATGCCCAGTACCATAGGGAAAAGAAGGTCAGGGAAACGAGCAGCGCCACGGTAAGAATGCTCGCCATGATCTTTCGAGGTCGTAATCGGCTCAGCCGCAGGAGAGGGTTCATTGGGATCCGCTCGCGAAGGTCAGGGTTTGCAGCACCGCCGTTCAGCGCATCGGCAATGCGAGAAGGTCTCTGGTCACGGTTTTCACCATGAATCGCCAAACAGGATAGCACAATTCGGGGTCGCTTGTGTGCGTAAAATGATGGCTGGAAGGGTTCCCGCCGCCAAAGAGGACATACGACGTAAACCATGATCCAGAAAACCTTTTCAGGATGGCAGGGTTCGGGTGAAAGCGGACATGGCTTCGGCGGATCTACAATTTTCATGCCATACCACTGGCAACACAGAAAATGATGATTACCTTCTTGCTAATTTGATCGAAGTTCAATCATATTAATCCCTTATGGGAAAATAATTTTTGCATCATTACTGAGGAATCCGTCCCGTGTGTCCTGTTGAGAGGCAAAGGGATGCATTCGACCTTATAGTACCTGTGTCAAGGAGGAAAAGCACATGGCGAAAGCAGTGGGTATAGACTTGGGAACAACCAATTCAGTCGTGGCCATATGGGAGGATGGGAAAGCTACGGTGATCCCCAACACGGAGGGCGGGCGCACGACCCCGTCCGTGGTGGCCTATACCGAGGATGGACAGAGGCTGGTGGGGCAGGTGGCGAGGCGGCAGGCCATCCTGAACCCTGCCGCCACGGTATATTCAGCCAAGCGTTTTGTCGGTCGCAAATGGGGTGAAGTGGACGCGGAATCCAAAATCGTTTCCTACAAGGTGATTCCCGGACCCAATGGCGCCGTGCGGTTTGACATACGGGGCAAATCCACCGCCCCTGAAGAAGTCTCCGCCCTGGTGCTGCGAAAGCTTGTGGACGACGCCTCCAAGCACCTGGGTGAAAAGGTCACCGAAGCGGTCATCACGGTTCCGGCCTACTTCAATGACGCTCAGAGGCAGGCCACCAAAGATGCGGGAGAGATTGCGGGTCTGAAGGTCCTGCGCATCATCAACGAACCGACGGCGGCGGCTCTCGCCTACGGCCTGGAAACGAAGAAGAACGAAACGATCCTTGTTTTCGACCTGGGGGGCGGGACCTTCGACGTTTCCATCCTGGATGTGGGCGAGGGGGTCTGCGAAGTGCGCTCCACTTCAGGGGACACTCATCTGGGAGGGGACGATTTCGACAAGCGCATCGTGGACTGGCTGGCGGAAGAATTCAAGCGGGATACGGGCATCGACATCCGGTCGGATCGCCAGGCGCTCCAGCG
>DAIQOB010000017.1:0-4938 GCA_036788075.1 Syntrophobacteraceae bacterium | reverse complement strand
GATGGAGGATGTGGTGCTCCTGGATGTGACACCCCTTTCCCTGGGCGTGGAGACGCTGGGAGGCGTCATGACCCGACTCATCGAGCGCAACACCACCATCCCTTCCCGCCGCGAGGAGATCTTTTCCACGGCCGAGGACAACCAGATGGGAGTCGACATTGTCGTGCTGCAGGGAGAACGGGAAATGGCCCAGGACAACCGGGTCCTGGGGCGCTTTCGCCTGGAAGGCATTCGCCCGGCACCGCGCGGACTGCCACAGATCAAGGTGATTTTCGATATCGATGCCAACGGCATCCTCCATGTGACCGCGCGGGACGAGGAAACGGGCAAGGAGCAGGCGGTGACCATTTCCGAAGCCACGAACCTTGCTAAAACCGAAGTGGAACGTATGATCCGGGATGCCGAAGGGCATCATGCTGAAGACAAAAGGCGTCGTGAAACGGTGGAAGCCAGAAATCAGGCTGACTCCCTGGCATACCAGCTGGAGCGGACCCTGAGTGAACTGGGCGGGAAGGTTCCCCTTCATGAAAAAGCGCGCTCGGAAGAGCTCGTTGAAGCCACCCGCAAGGCCGTCATGGACGAGAGCGTGGGGAAGGAACGTTATCAAGAGCTGGCGAGCGACCTTCAGCAGGCGCTCCAGATGATTTCCGCTTCCGTCTACCAGCAAGCGGGAGGGGCTTCGGCCGGGGCTTCACAGTCCTCCACCGGTCGTGCTTCAGGCGGTGATGATGTCATCGATGCGGAATTCACCGAGACTTCCCATTAGGGGGCGGCGTGCGGTATAACGTCTCCTGCGGCTGAACCGGACCGGATCAATGGATGGAGGTGCTCCGGGGCCTTGCGGGTATGAACGAAAATATCGAAGAGGACGCGACGGAAAATTATGGCTGTTAAATTCAGAGATTATTACGAAGTTCTGGGGGTCGACCGCACGGCGAAGCAGGAGGAAATCCAGCGGGCCTATCGAAAACTCGCCCGGAAGTTCCATCCCGATGTGAATAAAGCGCCGGATGCCGAAGACAAATTCAAGGAAATCAACGAAGCCTACGAGGTGCTGAAGGATCCGGAAAAGCGCCAGAAATACGATCAGCTGGGAGCCCATTGGAAGGACGGTCAGGATTTCAGGCCCCCTCCGGGCTGGGAGACGCATTTCGATTTCGGTCGTGGAGCCGGACCGGGCCAGACGGAGTTCCACTGGGGGGGCACGGGTGGCTTCAGCGATTTTTTTGAAACCCTTTTCGGAGGCGCCCGAGGCCGGGGCGGGCCTTTCGGCGGCATGAGAGGCGGAGGGTCGGGGGGAGCCAGCTGGAGCCAGGCCGGTGCCGACCAGGAAGCTACCATTCGCATTTCTCTGGAGGATGCCTTTCAGGGGGCCACGAAGACCATTACGCTTCAAAGCCAGAGCGTCACGCCTGACGGTCAGCTGTCCGTTCAGTCTAAGAATTACGACGTGAGGATTCCCAAGGGCATTTTGAACGGTCAGAAGATTCGCCTGGCGGGTCAGGGGGGGGAAGGCATCGGCAGCGGCCCTCGCGGAGACCTCTTTCTCAAGGTCGAAATCGGTCCCCATCCCCTTTATGAGGTAGATGGGCGGGATTTGATCCTGAAGCTGCCCCTCACGCCATGGGAAGCTGTGCTGGGAGCGGAGGTGGAAGTTTCTACCCTGTCGGGTCCCGTGAGCCTCAAAATCCCGCCGGGGACTCAGAGTGGGCAGAAGCTGCGGCTGAAAGGCAAGGGAATGCCCCATCCCAAGGGGGCTCCCGGTGACCTGTATGTCGTGATCCATATCGTCGTCCCCAAGAAACCGGGAGATCGCGAACGGGAGCTTTTTGAAGAGCTTCAGAAGGTATCCCACTTCAAGCCGCGGTCATAAGGTTCAGGAGGATTCATCCGCTATGAAAGAGCAACAGTACTTTTTGGTCCGGGTGAAGAGAACCGTGGGAGGCTCGCCCTATCTCGATCAGTCGGAAGTGGCCTGCCGTTGCGGGATCCATCCTGAGCTCCTGGACCGCTTTGTGAGGCTCGGGCTGATCGACTATGTGGAACGGTCGACAGAGGGGGAAGTCTTTTTCGAGCCCGAGGTGATTCCCCTCGTTCGACGAATCTTGCGGCTGCGCAACGAGCTCGGCGTGAATTATGCCGGCATCGGAGTCATCCTGGAGCTCATGTCACGCATCGAGCTCCTGGAAGCTCAGATTCGAAAACTTGAACAGCAACTCTTCAGCGGCGACTGAGGATGAAAATAGAGTAAAAAAGGAGATTTCAATACGTTATGGATATGAACAAACTGACCATCAAATCGCAGGAAGCCCTGCAGGCGGCACAAACGAAGGCCATACGCTACGGCCACATGGAAGTGGACGGGGAGCATCTTCTCCTGGCCATGCTGGAGCAGTCCGACGGCTTGGTGCCACGCCTCCTCAAACGCATGGAAGTGCCCGTAGAGGCCGTGCGGGAGCGGCTCGAACAGGAACTGGAGAAAAAGCCCCGCGTGAGCGGTCCCGGCGTGGAGTCGGGAAAGGTCTATGTCACCCAGCGGTTGAACCGCCTCCTGATCAAGGCCGAAGAGGAAGCGCAGCGTCTGAAAGATGAGTACGTTTCCGTCGAGCACATTTTCATCGCTTTTATCGAGGAGGGAGCTTCCTCACCGGCGGGAAGAATTCTTAAAGAATTCAATATAAATCGGGACATATTCCTCCAAACCCTTACGGCGGTGCGCGGGCATCAGCGCGTGACGAGTGCTTCGCCCGAAACCACCTATGAAGCCCTCCAGAAGTATGGGCGGGACCTGGTGAGTGAAGCCCGGTCGAACAAGCTCGATCCCGTCATCGGCAGGGATTCCGAAATCCGCCGCGTGGTGCGTATACTCAGCCGGAAAACCAAGAACAACCCGGTGCTCATCGGAGAGCCCGGCGTGGGGAAGACGGCCATAGTGGAAGGTCTTGCCCATCGCATCGTTCGGGGGGACGTCCCCGAGGGGCTGAAGGAAAAGACTATCTTCTCCCTCGACATGGGCTCCCTGGTGGCTGGCGCCAAGTTCCGGGGGGAGTTTGAAGAGCGCCTCAAGGCCGTCCTGCAGGAAATCAAGGAATCCGAGGGGCGGATTCTTCTCTTCATCGACGAGCTCCACACCATTGTGGGGGCCGGCAAAGCCGAAGGGTCCATGGATGCGGGCAACATGCTCAAGCCCATGCTGGCCCGTGGGGAGCTGCATTGCATCGGGGCTACGACCCTGGATGAATACCGCAAGCACATCGAAAAGGATGCGGCCCTGGAGCGGCGTTTTCAACCCGTGCTGGTGGATCAGCCCACGGTGGAAGACACCGTTTCCATCCTGCGGGGACTCAAGGAGCGGTTCGAAGTGCACCACGGCGTGAAAATCCAGGATACGGCCCTGGTGGCTGCGGCGGTTTTGTCCAACCGCTACATTTCCGATCGGTTTCTCCCCGACAAGGCCATCGATCTCGTGGACGAAGCCTGCGCCATGATCCGTACGGAAATCGATTCCATGCCGACGGAGCTGGACGAAGTGACGCGCCGTGTCATGCAGCTCGAGATCGAAGAAGCGGCCCTCAAGAAGGAGAAGGACAAGGCGAGCGTCGAACGTCTCGAAGCCATTCGCAAGGAGATCGCTGAGCTGCGCGGCAAGGCCGACAGCATGAAGGCTCAGTGGGAATCCGAGAAGGAATCCATCAAGAGGGTGCAGACCCTGCGGGAGGAGATCGAGAAGGTCCGCCACGACGTCGAAGTGGCCGAACGGCAGTACGACCTCAACCGGGCGGCGGAGCTCCGCCACGGGCGGCTTCCCGAACTGGAGAGGCGGCTCAAGGAAGAAGAGGACAAGCTGGCCGGCGATGAGGAAGGCAGTCGCCTGCTGCGGGAAATGGTGACGGAAGAGGAAATCTCGGAGATCGTCTCGCGATGGACGGGCATCCCGGTGACGCGGCTGGTGGAAGGGGAGCGGGAAAAGCTCCTGCGCCTGGATCAGGTTCTCCACAAACGCATCGTGGGTCAGGACGAGGCGGTGCGGCTGGTGGCGGACGCCGTCATTCGAGCCCGCTCGGGCATCAAAGATCCGCGGCGCCCCATCGGATCTTTCATCTTCCTCGGTCCCACGGGTGTGGGAAAGACGGAGCTTGGCAAAACGCTGGCCGAAGCCCTCTTCGATACGGAAGAGAGCGTCGTGCGTATCGACATGAGCGAATACATGGAAAAGCACACGGTCTCGCGCCTCATCGGGGCGCCTCCGGGGTATGTGGGCTACGAGGAAGGCGGCCAGCTCACGGAAGCCGTGCGCCGAAAGCCCTACAGCGTCATCCTCTTTGACGAGATCGAAAAAGCGCATCCGGAGGTCTTCAATGTCCTCCTGCAGATCCTGGACGACGGGCGGCTTACGGATGCTCAAGGCAGGACCGTGGACTTCAAAAATACCGTCATCATCATGACGAGCAACATCGGTTCACCCTATCTGTTGGAAGGACTGACGTCCACGGGGGAAATCAAGGAGGATGCACGCAAAAAGGTCATGTCCGAGCTGCGGGGCCAGTTCAGGCCGGAATTTCTCAACCGCGTGGACGACATCGTGCTCTTCAAGCCCCTCACCCTGGAGGAAATCAAGTCCATCATCGATCTTCTGACGAAGGACCTCTGCAAACGTTTGAAAGACCGGAGGATCGGCCTGCAAATCACCGATGCGGCCAGGGATTTCATCGCCCAGGCCGGGTATGATCCCGTCTATGGAGCGCGGCCTTTGAAGCGGTACCTCCAGCATGAGCTGGAAACCCGCATCGGCCGGGCCCTCCTTTCGGGCGATATCGGCGATGGGGCGACCATTCAAGTGGACGTTCAAGACGACGCGCTAGTGGTGACGCACACGGGGGGAGAATGACGGAGAGGCCGTAATCGCGGGTGAAGGAAATTTTTCTCGGAATAGTGCGT
>DAIQOB010000016.1:8149-16491 GCA_036788075.1 Syntrophobacteraceae bacterium | reverse complement strand
GCGGTTGACACCAACCGCTTTTTTGGGGATCTCAAAGTTAGGTTCTCCTAATTTTTCGCGAAAGGTGGAGCAAAATGGGGACGGTTCTCTTGCGTCATATGTTACCGGGCCAGAAGGGAGTGGTCAGTCAGGTGAAAGCAGTGGGGGAGCTCGGGCGCCGCATACGCGATATGGGAATTGTGCCGGGGACTCCTCTTTTTGTTCAGGGCCGGGCGCCCCTGCTGGATCCCGTGGCCATTCGCGTTCGGAATTTCACTCTGACACTGCGCAACAATGAAGCGGATTATATTCACGTTGAGGTGGACGAAACATCATGAACAACGGGAATGAGCAATATTTGATCGCTCTGGCCGGCAATCCCAATTGCGGCAAGACCACCTTGTTCAATGCCGTGACGGGCGCACGCCAGCATGTGGGGAATTACCCGGGCATTACCGTGGAAAAGAAGGAAGGCTTTTATCAGCTCAACGGGATCCGTCTGCGGCTGGTGGACCTCCCGGGGACTTATTCCCTGACGGCTTATTCCCTCGAAGAGCTGGTGGCGCGGGACTTCCTGGTCCAGGAACGGCCCGAGGTGGTTTTGAACATCGTGGATGCCTGCAACCTGGAGCGGAACCTTTACCTGACGGTGCAGCTCCTGGAATTGGGCATTCCTGTCGTGCTGGTGCTCAACATGGTGGATGCCGCCGAGTCGCGCGGCATTGAAATCGACGTGGAAGAGCTGTCCCGCCGCCTGCAGCTGCCCGTCGTTCCCACTGTCGCCCGCACGGGCAGGGGGAAGGACGATCTCCTGAGCACAGCCTCCCGCATGGCTTCCGAAAAACGCGGGTGGGCTCCCCTGCATATTTCCTACGGCCCCGACATCGATCCGGCCCTGGACGAGATGGAAAAGGAAATTGCCAAGCTGAGCTTCTTGACGGAAGCTTTGCCTCCCCGCTGGACGGCGCTCAAGTACCTTGAAGTCGACGAGCAGGTCATTGCAAAAGGTCGGAAAACCCATCCCGAGCTTTCCTCCAGGCTGGAGGCCATTGCAGCAAGATTGACCGATCATCTGCAGAAGACGTTGGAAAGCTACCCCGAAGCCATCATCGCGGACCATCGCTACGGGTTCATCGCCGCGCTGCTGAAGGGCGGCGTGGTGACGGAAAAAAACAAGTCCGACCGGCTCTACCTTTCAGACCAGATCGACCGGGTGCTGACCAATCGGCTCCTGGGCCCCGTCAGCATGATGCTGATCCTCTACATGGTTTACCAGTTCACTTTCAATTACAGCGCCCTTCCCGTTCAGCTTGTGGAATCGGCTTTCAGCATGCTGGGAAACAGGATGGATGCGCTGCTCCCCGAGGGTCTTATAAAGTCCCTGGTCGTTTCGGGCATTATCGACGGGGTGGGTGGAGTCATCGGGTTCGTGCCCCTCATCCTGTTCATGTTTTTCGCCATCGCCTTCCTGGAAGACACGGGCTACCTGGCGCGTGTGGCTTACATGCTGGATCGGGTGTTTCGCACCTTTGGACTGCACGGGAGCTCCGTCATGGCCTTCATCATTTCGGGGGGGATCGCCGGCGGGTGTGCGGTGCCGGGGGTCATGGCCACACGGACCCTCCGGAGCTCCCGTGAGCGGCTGGCGACTCTGCTGACGGCTCCCTTCATGAACTGCGGCGCCAAAATTCCCGTTTTTGCCATGCTCATTGCGGCCTTTTTTCCCAAAAATCGCGCTTCCATGATGTTTCTTTTGACCCTTCTTTCGTGGCTGGCGGCGCTATTCCTGGCCAAGCTCATTCGCATGACCATTCTCAAGGGGCCGAGCACTCCCTTCCTGCTGGAGCTGCCTCCCTACCGGCTGCCGACCTTCAAAGGGCTGCTCATCCACACCTGGGAGCGCACCTGGCAGTATGTGCAGAAGGCGGGCACCATCATCCTGGCCATTTCCATTCTGTTTTGGGCTCTCATGACCTTTCCCGGCCTTTCCGAGGAGAAAAAAGCCCGCTTCGAGGAAGAGCGCCAGGAAATTCTGGCTGCTGTGCCCCCGGAGCTGAGGGAAATGGTCGCCCGTGGAGCGCCCGAGGGCCAGACGCTTCCCGCGGTGGCAGCGGACGCGCGCGAACGGATCCTCGCCCTGGACCATGAAGAGGCACAGACCGCCCTGAAGGATTCCTTTGCCGGGCGCATCGGAACAGCCATGGAGAGTGTCAGCCGCTGGAGCGGTTTTGACTGGCGCACCAACGTGGCGCTGCTTTCGGGTTTTGCGGCCAAGGAAATCATCATCTCAACCCTGGGAACGGCTTATTCATTGGGAAAGGTCGAAACGGGGGATGATCTTTCCCTGAGCGAGCGGCTGAGCAAAGATCCCCTCTGGAATCCTCTGAAGGCCTTCGCCGTCATTGTTTTCATCATGCTTTACGCTCCCTGCTTCGCCACAATCACCTGTATCATCAAGGAATCCGGTGCGTGGAAATGGGGCGTTTTTTCCATGGTCTTTAACACATCCGTGGCTTTCTTGATCGCAGTACTCGTGTACCAGGGCGGTCGATGGCTGGGTTTGGGGACATAGGAGGGGGATCATGTGGCAAACCGTTGTGATTTTGGTTTTGTTGGCGCTGGTGTTGATTTATGTGGTACGGTATTACATTCGGGTTTTTCGGCCGGACGTTCCTTTGTGCTCGGGATGCACCGGTTGCTGCGGTGTGCAGCCCAAGGCTGAGAAACCGGTTGAAGGGTGTGAGCGCGGAGTGGCGGATGGGCCTTGAGGAAAGAATTTTTGCTCTGTGGCGTCCGGAGGGCTTTCCCAGCTTGCTTCGTGTCTTTTGTGATCTTCGTGGTGAATCCAAGCACTGCGAGGCGGGGGTGAGCCGGACCCATGCGGCCCGAAACACCGGGACCGTTTGCAGACAGGGGAACAGCAATGAAATTCACGATCCATTTGCCTGGCAGCTCAGCCAGGACATCCGAGGTGACCATCGGAGAAGGGCTTCTGGAGGATTTGCCCGCGGCGCTGCAATCCTACCTGGGAGACCGTGTCCCGTACTGGATCTGGGATGAAAATGTTTGGAAACTGTGGGAAAAGCACCTCGAAGATTTCGGTGGGCTGGACTTTTTCAAGAGGCGGTTGATCCTTTTCCCCGCGTCGGAGCCCAACAAGCGCCTTGCGGCTCTGGAAGAGCTCGCCCGTGCCCTGGCGGTGGCGGGAGCCGACCGTGAAAGCGCTCTGGTGGCGGTGGGCGGTGGTGTGACGGGGGATGTGGTGGGTTTTCTGGCGTCCATCTACATGCGGGGAATTCCACATTTCCAGGTTCCCACTACGCTGCTGGCCCAAGTGGACAGCAGCATCGGCGGCAAAACGGGCGTGGATCTGCCCGAAGGCAAGAACCTCCTGGGTACTTTTCATCAGCCCCGCGCCATCTGGATGGACGCGCAGTTTCTGGAAACACTTCCTCCCGAGCAATTTCGCCAGGGCATGGCTGAAGTCATCAAAACCGCCATGATTGGAGACGAGGTCCTCTGGAAGTACCTGGAGAGCCACGGGGATGCCCTCAGGAAGCGTGAGAGGGAAGCCCTGGTGCGGGTCATTTCAGCCTGCGGCATGATCAAGGCGAAAGTCGTGGAGTCCGACGAGAAGGAATCGGGGTATCGCAGGGTCCTGAACCTGGGGCATACGGTGGGACACGCCCTGGAAAGACTGAGCATCTACCGGATTCCCCATGGGGACGCCGTTGCCATGGGAATGGTCGTCGCGGCCCGGCTGTCCGTCCGCAGGGGACTCATCGGCGCAGGGGACCTGGAGCGCCTGGAGACGCTATGCGAATCCTGGGATCTGCCCGTGAGAATCCCCGCCGATTTTTCCTCCAAGGAAACCATTCTTGCCCTGCAAACCGACAAGAAGCGCATGGGAAAAACTCTGCATTTCATCCTGCCCCTCAGGATCGGCGAAGTGATGGATTGCGACGATTTGGACATGAGGGAGTTGGAAGAGGTTCTCAACGCTCTGAAAAGGAAATAATCTACTCCGGTTCCGTAAAGAGGCGGGGAGTCCGCTTGGCGATGGTGATGAAGCCTGTGTGCGCCACCATCCTGTCAATGGGGCGGGCCCTCCGTTCATCCACCATCCAATCCCGCTTCAGCAACTCAAAAGTCGTGATGTTGGCAAACCCGTGGGCCTTGAGCTCCCTGAACATCAACTGTACCTGGCCGACATTGGGGCTCAGGCTGATGAGCAGCCCGCCATGCCGGATGAGCTGAGAAACCGACGCGATGCAGTGCCAGGGTTCCGGCAGGTCGAGGAAAATGCGGTCGGCCTTGATGCTCATGTAGAAATCCTGGATGTCGCCCGCCACGACCTCGTGGTTTTCGGGAGGCTTTCCAAAATACTTGACGATGTTCTCCCGGGCCATGCGGGCGAATTCCGGCCTCTTTTCCACGGAAATGAGCCTGCCCGTACCCCCCAGGGCGCGCAACAGGGCCAGGCTGAGGGCTCCCGAGCCGATCCCCGATTCCAATATGGTGCAGCCGGGCTGGATGTCTCCGTAAAAAACGATGGCGCCCAGGTCTTTGGGGTAGATGATCTGCGTGTGCCGGTTCATGCTGAAAATGTAGTCTTCCAGCGTGGGCCGGAAGAGAAACATCCGTGCGCCTTTGTTGGTGTCGAGATAGTCGCCTTCCTCTTTGCCCACGATGTCTTCCATCTGGACCGTGCCCAGGTGGGAGGAATAAGGCCCCTCCTCGATGCGGATGAGCCATTTTTTCCCTTTCTGTGAGGTCAGTGCGACCCATTCTCCCTGTCGAAAAGCATTCATAGTCTGAAGATCTCCTTGAAGGCGGAATCATTGGATGCGATATCATGAAAAATTTCAGGCGCATCGCACCATAGGAAAATGGGGGGGCTCTAGTCAACCGGATTTTTCCCGAATCTGTTTGCCAAGATTCCCGGGAGATTTTATCTTTGCTTGTTGTGACTCGAGGTGTTCAAAATGAAGGTCCGCATCGGAACGAAAGGAGATTGCTCATGCGTGGGTCTGCGGGTTGGAGATGGAGTGCATTCGTATGCTTTGCCATGGTGGGCCTGTTATGGGTGGGCAGCAGCTTAGCAGCCGACCCTGCCGCCCTGAAGGGATGGGAAAAGGAATCGGAATACAACGGGTTTTACAAAGCCAGCGAGATGGACCAGTTCAAGGGAACGGTGGAAGAGATTGTGGAAATCGTTCCCCTGCCGGGCATGGCCCCCGGCGTCGGTTTGAAAGTGAAGGACCAGGACGGGGACATGGTGAATGTGCAACTGGGTCCCAAGTCTTTCGTCAAGCCGGATTCCATCGGTTTGAAGAAGGGGGACAAGGTCAAGGTGAAGGGGGTCTGGGCCGATATCGGGGACAAGGAAGTCTTCATGGCTTCCAAGGTCAAAAAGAGCGAGGAGGTGGAGCTCAAAGTGCGCAGAACCCGGGATGGGACGCCGTATTGGACCATGACACCTGAAGAACTGGCCAGGGAGAAAGACGATGCCTCCTGACAGGCCGCACGCCCGCGACAGGATAACATGGTCGGTATTTCGTGGATATGCGGAAATACCGTATGCGCAATGATCTTTTGGTATTCTCTGAGGAGGTGCTCCTCCGGCGCGTGGGTGCGCAGAGATGGTAATCGACTGAGCAAGATTTGTAACCGTGTGCTTCTCTTCGGTGATGCGAGGGGATGGAACATGGCGTTCCGCCCCGCCGCAGGGGCGTTTATGAGGAATTGGCATCGTTGTTGCTTAATTGATCATCCGGTCTGACATGTGATGTGCGAGTGAGGCTCTGCGCTCACTCTTTTTTTAATGAAGCCTGCAGCGGTATCTATGAGGGTAAAAACATGAGGCCGAAACTTTTATCGACAGGAATGCTTCTGGTTATACTGGCGGCATCGCTGTCCGGCTGTGCATCTCCCTATTCTCCCTACACTTACGACAGGGTTGCGACGACATCTTTTGGGCTGGGTGCTTTTGGGACGGCCATGGGGTATGCCATCACCGGCGATGCCATGGGGGCCGCTCTCGGCGGCCTGTCCGGTATGGCCGGAGGCGCCATAATAGGGTCGGCCATCGAAGCGAACGAGGCGGCCCGTGCCGCCGGAGGCCCACCGCCTCCTCCTCGTGCTTATGAGCGGCCGAGAGGCTATTACGAGGAAGAGTATTACGAGGAAGAAAGAGCGCCGCGGCGCTACAGGGAGCGTACCATCGTGGAGAGAGACGGGAGGGTCGTGCGCGAGTACGACACGGAAGTGGAGGTATACGATCCCTACTGATGGCGTGTCAGCATGAAGTCCCCCCGGAAGAAGCTTTTTGCTTTTTCCTGAATTTGACCCTCCGGAACAGTGTGCCCCCCTCGGACCGGCTTTCGTACGAAAGCCGGTCCATGGCGCTCTGCATGAAATGAAGCCCGAGCCTCCCCGGCCGGACATCTTCCAATTGCGGAGGCTTCAGCGTTCCCACATCGGCCCGGCATCCGAAATCCCGCACCAGAATCTCCAGTTGATGCTTTTCCACCAGGCCGCGGACCAGGCACAGGGCTGCACCATCGGCTGGGATATCCAGAATAATCGGACTTTTGAGCTGCGGCGCTGTCATGGGGATTCCTTTCCTCTCAGGTTGAACTTCCATCCACCCCATGAGAAGGTGAAACCGGGCTGTCAAAGAATGTGTATGTTATTGCAACAGGATCGAGACTGATGTACTTATCACAAGGTGAGTGTTTATATCAATTCTTGCAGGGCGGCCTGAGCATGTCTGCTGTAATTGCTATTGCAACAGGGTATGTTCAACATTCTTGGGAGAGGGTGGTGAAGGTGCTGGTTGGGTGACGGCCGATTCCGTGGGGTATGATCGGGGTGGAACGGTGATCTCCTGGAAGCCTGGACGCTCTATTGGATTCTGGAGGGTTCGGTTTGGATCAACACGACGATGCTGTGATTTCGTGTCCCGAGGGCAAGTCCGGTTGTCCGGTGGTGGCAGAAATCAGGAGACTGAAGGAACAACTCGAAACGCTCAAGAAAGAGTACGACCGCGTTTCAAGACTCACCGAATGCGATCCTTTGACGGGACTCTTCAACTTCAAACATCTTGAAGCCTCCCTGAAACGTGAAATGGAACGGACGAGGCGAACCGGATTTCCTCTTTCCCTCATCATGATCGATTTGGATCATTTCAAAAAGGTCAACGACGTCTACGGCCACCAGGTGGGGAATGCCGCTCTGCGCTGGGTCGGCAGAATCTGGCGCAACGGGATACGGATCACAGATATCCTCTGTCGCTACGGCGGCGAAGAATTTACCCTCATTTTGCCTGCCACCTCTTTGAAACAGGCGGTCCTTGCGGCCCATCGACTGCGAACTTCCCTGGCCAATACTCCGCTCGTGGAGGAGGGCGAGGAAATTCGATTGACGGCGAGCTTCGGAGTGGAAGTGTACAAGGCGACGGATACTTTCAGCGCCGATGAGTTTCTCAAACGCGCCGACAAGTACCTGCACCAGGCCAAGGCGGAGGGGCGCAATTGCGTACGCTCCATGGAGGATTCATCCGCCGGGGGCGAAACGGAAGTCCTTCCCGAAGAACGTGTGGCGCTCTTCATCACCCGGTGGCCGAAGCTGTAGAGTCTGCGGAATCGGCAGACTTTCTAAGCCCAGGCGGGGAGAAAGGCAATCAAGACAGGTCGGAGCCCTATGGCGAAAGAATCGAAAACTCCCGTTATCCTATCCCTGAGCAGCGGCAAAGGCGGTGTGGGAAAGACCAGTCTGACGGTGAACCTGGCCTGTGCACTGGCTCAGAAGGGCTCGCAGGTGCTGGTGGTGGACGGAGACATGGCCCTTGCCAATGTGGATGTCCTGCTGCGGTTCACTGCTCACAAGACCATTCGGGATGTGCTGGAGCGCGGTGAGGACCCCATGAAGGCGGTAGTCTTCGTGGAGCCGAACCTGGGAGTTCTTCCGGCGAGCTCAGGGGTGCCGGAAATGGTGGACCTGGGGCCTGCGGAGCACGCGCTCCTGGGAAACATTCTCAGCTCCATCGTAGGCCACTTCGACTATGTTCTCCTGGACACGGCCGCCGGAATTGGCTCCTCCGTCCTCTGGTTCAACACCTTCGCGACCCACAACGGGGTGGTTGTCACTTCCGATCCGACCTCCATTACGGATGCCTACGCCCTTATCAAGATCCTTTCCAGGGAGTATGGGCGCAAGCGGTTTTTTCTCATCCTGAATTCCGTCGCCAACCCTCAGGAAGGGCAGCAGACCTTTGATGCCATCGCCAGGGTGGCCGAGCAGTTTTTGGGCATCCAGCCGCAGTACCTGGGATGCGTACCCAGGGACAACGTTGTTTTGAA
>DAIQOB010000016.1:0-8049 GCA_036788075.1 Syntrophobacteraceae bacterium | reverse complement strand
GTTAAGTCAACACCATTGGGGCTTGCCGGATACTCCGTTGTCGGGTAGATACTTCTGGAAAAGCAGAGGAGGAAGCCATGGAGCGGGAGATCAGGTACATCGAGGTCAAGAAGATCAGTCCCAACCGTCGGGTCGTCTGTTTGGAGGAATCCATCGAAGACCTCGTACAAAGCATCCGGCAGCGTGGGCAGTTGGAGCCGGTGGAGATTTCTTTTGCCGGAGAATCTTTCCGGATCATGGACGGCGAAAAGCGCTGGCGCGCCTGTCGGCGGCTGGGGATGACTCACATCAAGGCGGTCATCGTTTCTTCATGAAGGGTTGTCGGATCTTCCTTTTTCTTCTCTTCCACGAATTCAAGTAGAATTTTTCTTCGAGCTCATCTCGACCGCAAATTCCTCTCCAGCTCTTTCCATCCCATTTTGGGCGTCAGGCAGGAAACATGCCCGCCAAGTGCCGACGGTCGCACCGTCACAGCCATTTGTCTTCATGCTTATGCAGGAGCGGCATCCTGCCGCGACAAAGGCTGCGGTGATCTGTTCCTGCCACGGCTGGAGCCATTCCTGCAAAGAAATGGCCGCTTACTTAGACCATCACATCGAGGACGGACGAATGCATTCAGTCTGCTGTATCAAACAGGTTCCGGATACCGCCGAAGTTAAGATCGATCCTGAAACCAATACACTCGTCCGAGCCGGAGTCGAATCCATTTCCAATCCTTACGACATGGTGGCTCTGGAAGAGGCTGTGCGCCTGAGGGAGCGCTACGGCGGCATAGTCACGGCCATCTGCATGGGGCCGCCCCAGGGTGAGGCGTCCCTGCGTGAAGCCCTTTCCCTGGGGGCCGATGCGGTGGTTCTCCTTTCCGATCGGGCCTTTGCCGGCGCCGACACGCTGGCTACGAGCTACACGTTGAGCAAGGCCATAGAGAAGCTGCGGCGTGAGCTTCCGGTGGACCTGGTGCTTTGCGGAAAGCAGGCCATCGACGGGGACACGGCCCAGACGGGACCCGGTATCGCCACACGGCTGGGGTTGACCCAGTTCACCTACGTCGTGGCGGTGGACGAGCTGGACCTCGAAAACAGGCAGATCCAGGTGAAGCGGCGTGTGGCGGGCGGAGTCGAAATCATCCGGGGACCGCTGCCGGCATTGCTGACTGTGGAACTGGAACTGGCTGAGCCGCGGCGAGCGCCGCTCCCGTCTCTCATCGCGTCTCTGCGTGAGCCGGTGACGGTATGGAATGCTCAGGCCATGGATGCATCCCCCGAGCTTCTGGGGATCAAGGGCTCCCCCACCTGGGTCAGGGCCATCTCTTCGCCTCCCGCCCGCGAAGGGGGACCGAAGTTCGATGCCGGGGACGGGGTGGAAAAGGCAGTTTCACAATGCCTGGACGTCCTCATGGATGAAAAAGGGTTCTTATCGAAGCTCTTGAAAAAATGGGAGGCGTGAGACCCCATGGCCAGGAACTCCAAAGGAATTGAAGTCGCCGAAATCATTTCGGACAAGTGCATCGCATGCCAGATCTGCATCGGCGAATGCCCTGTGGGCGCCATCGAGTTGAATGCCGAGGGTGTGGCAGAGGTGGATCCCGAGGCCTGCATCGGGTGCGGCAAGTGCTTCGAGAGCTGCCCGGTGGATGCTGTGCGTTTTGAAAAAAAGCTGAAAAAAAAGCTCACCGAGGAAGAGCGAGGCCTGAGCGGGGAAGGGGTATCCGGACCTGCTGGATTCGCAGGGGTGGCGGTCTTCATCGAAGTGGTGGAGGGCGCCGGCGCCCAGGTCTCCTGGGAACTGGTCGGCAAAGGGCGCGAATTGGCGCGTGCTCTCAAGACCAGGGTCATGGGCTTCCTGATGGGGCATGGCGTGGAATCCGTCGCAAAAGATGCCCTGGCCTATGGCTGTGACGAAGTCCATGTCATCGATGCTCCCATCTTAGAACAGTACCTTTCGGGGGTCTACGGTAAAGCGCTCTCGGATTTGTGCCAGTCGCTCCGGCCGGAAATCCTCCTCATTGGGGCCACGCACCTCGGGCGGGACCTGGCGGGAATCGTCGCCACACGCCTGCAGACGGGCCTTACCGCCGATTGCACGGGGCTTGCCGTCGAGGAAAAGACGCGGCTCCTCCTCATGACCCGGCCCACCTTCGGCGGCAACATCATGGCCACCATATTCTGCGAAAGGCGTCGGCCCCAGATGAGCACGGTCCGGCCCATGGTCATGAAAATACCCGAGCGCGATCCTGGCAGAACCGGAGAAATCCGGCATCACCCGTGGACCCTCCCCGAAGGAGAACTGCCCGTCGTCGTGGAATTCATCCGCGATGCCGCTGTGGCGGGGGCAGTGGACATTGTCCGGTCGTCAGCCCTGGTGGTGGCGGGACGAGGCGCCTGCGATCCTGCGGCCTTCCAGTTGCTGGAGGATCTGGCCCAGTTGGTGGGAGGGACCCTTGACTGTTCCCGCCCGGTGGTGGAAGCCGGTCTCATGCCCTACGAACGGCAGGTGGGTCAGACGGGAAAAACCGTTGCGCCGAAGCTCTACATCGCCATCGGTGTTTCCGGTGCCATACAGCACCTGGTGGCCATCCAGGGAGCGGAAAAAATAGTCGCCATCAATGCCGATCCCAAAGCACCCATCTTCCGCGTGGCAGACGTGGGGATTGTGGGAAACTATGCGGAGGTCGTTCCAGAGTTGATCCGGCAGTTGAAAGTCCGCATGGGCCGGGCCGGTGCGGCCGATGCCTGACGGCAATGTTGTTGACTTATACTCAATAAGGAACAAAGCTTCCAATCTTGTAGCTTCCTGTCTTTTGTAGGAGCGGCATCCTGCCGCGACATCAAGCCAGTCGCGGCAGGATGCCGCTCCTACAAGAATAAAGTTTTCGATCCTTAATGTGTATAACGTCACCCCGGTGAAAACCGGGGTCCAAAAAGTCCTTATTTGCCTGGATTCCGGCTTTGTTCGGAATGACGAAAGTTGGTTGAGTCAACAGCATCGATGCCTGACGGTTCCTGTGCAGTGAGCGCTCTGAGCGTTTCTCGGACGAAGGGGTTCCAGCATGAGTGAAACATTTGATGTGGCCATCGTCGGGGCAGGGCCGGCCGGGATTTCGGCGGCGTGCCTTCTGGCGGAAAAGGGGGTCAAGACCATCGTTTTTGAACGGGGCGAATATCCCGGCGCCAAGAATATGTTCGGGGGGGTGCTCTACGGTCATGACCTGGCCCAGGTCCTTCCCGACTACCTGGAACGGAAATGCCCCGTGGAGCGGTACATCCTCGAGACGCGCCTCTGGTATCTGTCCAGGGACGGCGGCTATAATCTTTCCTACCGGGACAGGGCATTTGCTGAAAAACTGCAGCAAAATGTCTTCACCGTTGGGCGGGCGAAATTCGACCGGTGGTTTGCCGAGCAGGCCCGGTCCAAAGGTGCATTGGTCGTCTGCGCCACGGTGGTCACGGACCTCCTCCGGGACGGGAGGGGGAGGGTGACAGGGGTTCGGGTGGACCGTCCCCAGGGGGATTTGGCGGCAAAGGTCGTACTCCTGGCCGATGGGATCAACTCCCCCCTGGCCCGCAGGACGGGGTTTCGCCCGGAGCCCAGGCCCGAGCACGTCGCTCTGGCCGTGAAGGAGCTCATCGAGCTCCCCGAAGAAGTCATCAATGCCCGTTTCAATGTGGAATCGGAACAGGGAGTGACGACGGAAATCCTGGGAGAAATCACCCGGGGCATGAACGGCGTCGCTTTCCTCTATACGAATCGGCGTTCCATTTCCCTGGGCATAGGGGCGAACCTCGCCGACTTTGCCAAACACAAAGCCCGACCTTATGAGATGTTGGAAGAGCTGAAGGAGCATCCCCTGGTGGCCCCCCTCATCAGGGAAGGGAAGCCCAAGGAATACCTCGCCCACTGGCTTCCCGAAGGAGGTTACGACACTGTGCCTCGACTCTGCGGCGACGGCTTCCTCCTGGCCGGAGATTCGGCCATGCTCTTCAATGCCCTGCATCGGGAAGGCTCCAATCTTGCCATGGCCTCCGGGCGTTTTGCTGCCGAAACCATCCTGGACGCCCTGAACCGGGGAGATTGCAGTGCACGGGGACTGAACGGGTACGTCGAGCGGCTTCAGGAATCCTATGTGCTCCAGGATTTGAAAAAATACCGGCGCTTTCCCGCCTTCATGGAGAATCACCCGGAGCTCTTTTCATCGCTCCCAAGCCTGGCGGGCTTTGCTGCCAGGGAGATGCTGACGGTCAACGGGGTGCCCAAGAAAAAGAAGCAGGGCACCATCTGGAAGGCCATCCGGACCCGGATGCCCCTCATGCGGCTGCTGCGGCTTGCCTGGGAAGCATGGAGGAGTGTGCGATGAGCGTCAAGATTGAAGACAAGCTTTTTCTCGATCGGTTTCGAGTGGATGAGGAATCTCACCTGCAGCTGGTGGACGGCAGCGTCTGCATGGACAAATGTGTGGACCAGCCGTGCCTGTACATCTGCCCCGCGCAGGTGTACAAGCTGGAGAAGGACCGCATCAGCATCGGCTATGAGGGATGCCTGGAATGCGGATCCTGCCGCATCGGCTGTCCTCATTTCAACATCGAGTGGCGTTTTCCCAAAGGGGGATACGGCGTCCGGCACAAGTTCGGATGAGCTGTTTTCAATCTATCCCGCTGCCCGAGCCGATTCATTTCTTTTCGCCTCATGTCACCGGCTATTTCGTGCGATTGCCCTGGCGGAGCCAAGGGTAATCCTTGCTGAGAATTTCCCGTCGTGCTATCAGTGCAAAAATAGCTCTGCATCGTGACAACCCATTTCGGATACGCCTGAGGATACGAGGATATCGTGCCGATTCTTGAGTACGGGGAGGTCGCGCAGCCATGTTTACGGCCTGCGTCGTTATCTTACTGCTGATTCTCATCAACGCCCTCTACGTGGCGGGAGAATTTGCCGCTGTAGGGGTGCGCAAAAGCCGCATCCGCCAGATGGCCGAGGAGGGGAGCTACTCGGCGGCGCTTTTCCTGCCCTGGCTGGAGGACCCTCACAGGCTGGACCGCTACATTGCTGCGTGCCAGATCGGCATCACGCTCTCGAGCCTTGTACTGGGTGCCTACGGTCAGAGGGCTCTGACCGCTCCCCTGGTGGGTGTGCTCATAGAGTGGGGCGGGCTGCAGGATGTGACGGCGCAGTCCGTTTCCGCACTGGTGGTGCTCATGGTTCTGACGGCTTTGCAGGTCGTTCTCGGGGAGCTGGTTCCCAAATCCATTGCCCTCCAGTATTCCACCCAGTCGGCCCTCTCTACCCTCTTCCCCATGCGCTGGTCCGTGACCGTTTTTTCCGGTCTCATCGCCATCCTCAACGGCAGCGCCCTGAAAATTCTCAAAATGCTGGGTGTTCCTTATGGAGGTCATCGGCACATCCATTCCCCTGAAGAGATCGAGATGCTCCTCGCCGAAAGCCGGGATGGGGGGGTGTTGGAGGCCGATGAGCATCTGCGCCTGCAGCGAGCCCTCCACCTGGGCAAGCGCCCGGCGCACCAGTTGATGGTTTCCAGGCGGTACATGTCGGCCATCGATGTGGAGGCTCCCCTGGAAGAGATCCTGCGCCGGATTGCGGACAGCCCATACAGCCATTTGCCCGTCTACCGGGGGTCGGTGGACAATGTCATCGGCATTGTCCATGTGAAGGAGGTGGTGATCCGCTACATCGAAAAGGGGGCCATCGGGTCCATCACCGAAGTCATGCGTCCCGTCATGAGTGTCCCCGAAAACGTGACGGCGGATTCTCTGCTCAACCTGCTGCGGCAGCGACGCAGCCATCAGGCCATGGTGGTGGATGAATTCGGGGGAACGGAAGGGCTTGTGACCCTGGAAGACGTTCTGTCGGAGATGCTCGGCGAGGTTGCCGACGAATTCAAGAGGGACCACCCCCAGCCCGAGCGACTCCCTGACGGGAGGGTGCGACTTCCCGGACTCATGCGGCTGGATGTGGCGTCGCCGTGGCTCGGTGTGCTCTGGGAGGGAGAGAGCGATACCATCAGCGGATTGGTGATGGAGGTCCTGGGGGCCGTGCCCGCTCCAGGGCAGAAGGTGACCATCGAGGGAGTGGAGGTGGAAATCGAGAAGGTGGCGCATCACGCCGTCGTGTCCATTCTCGCCAGGCCGGTCAAGCCGCCCGTGGAGGATGTCGGTGGATGACCTGATTTCCGCCTTCGTCATTGTTTTCCTGATTTTGCTGAACGCCTTTTTCGTGGCGGCGGAGTTTGCCATTGTGGGAGCTCCGAGGGCGTCCATCGAGCGGCGGGCGGTCCAGGGGAATCGCATCGCGCGAAGAGTCAGCCGTATTCTGCACGATCCCGTCCTTTTGGACCGCTACATCGCCACGGCTCAGATCGGCATCACCTTTGCCAGCCTGGGCCTGGGCATGTATGGAGAGCATGTGCTCGCCCGCTGGATCGGCCAGGTCACGGAAAGCCTCCCCCTGCCCCACTGGCTGGCGGTTCATGCCTTGTCCAGTGTGCTCGCCCTGGCTTTTTTGACCTACTTCCATATCGTGTTGGGGGAGATGGTGCCCAAATCCCTGGCCCTGCAACTTCCTGAAGGGACGGTCCTCTGGATCTCCCCCCTCATGCTCTGGGTCAAGCGGGGACTGTATCCCCTCGTGATCCTCCTCAACGGGATCGGCAACCTGATGCTTCGACTCCTGCGCGTGGAACGTGCCGTCAACACCGGCTTTTATCTTTCCACGGAGGAGCTGCAGTATATTGTCGAAGAGAGCCAGGCGGGGGGACTCCTGCGCAACGGGGCCGGTGAGGTGCTGCGGGACCTCCTGGAATTTGGGGAGCTGACGGCGGCGGAGGTGATGGTGCCCCGGGTCAGGATGGTGGGGATCCGGGTCGATGCCCCGGTGGAGGAAGTGCGGGAGATCGTCCGCACCAGCCGTCACAGTCGTTATCCCGTTTACGAGGCCGACCTCGATCATATCCTCGGCATGGTGCACATCAAGGACCTCCTGCGCCTCATGCTCCATGGCCGGCATCTCTCCCGGAATGACCTGCGTCCGGTTCCCTATGTGCCGGAAACCTCCAAGCTCGATGCCGTCCTGGCGGCCATGCGGCGGAGACGCACTCACCTCGCGGTCGTCATGGACGAATATGGGGGGACGGCAGGGCTCATCACCATTGAAAATCTGTTCGAAGAGGTGGTAGGGGACATCAATGTCGGTGTGGCGGAACTGGCGGAAATGTATGAAGACGGAGAGGGGCGGCTGCATGTCCTGGGCACCGTCCGCATCGACGAGGTGGGGGAATGGCTGGAGATTCCCCTGGAGCATGAAGAGGTCTATACCGTCAGCGGGCTGGTCCTGATGCTCCTGGATCGGCAGCCACGGGTGGGAGATCAGGTGGTCTACGGCAATGTCCGGTTTGAAGTGGCTTCGGTGCGAGGACACGGAGTGGAAGAATGCATCGTCATCCCCCTGGAGCCCCTCGAAAAGGAATGAGCTTTCTGTATGATGCCGCGGAATTTTTCCGACACGCTTGAAGAGCGCACGGCGGGAGCTGCCCAGGGGCTGCGTCTGGCCCTTGTCACGGCCTTCGGCCTGGGGCTCCTCCCGGGGGCGCCCGGCACCTGGGGAACCCTGCTGGGTGTTCTCCTCCATGGCCTGGTCGTGGTCTTGCTTCCTGCAGGTGCGCAGACGGCGGCGCTTGTCCTGTGCCTGCTCGTGGTTTCCGCCCTGAACGTCATCCTGGCCCCCTGGGCAATGGACTACTGGAAGTGCAAGGATCCCGGCCGCTTTGTCCTGGACGAGGTGGCGGGATATTTGATCGTCCCGGTCCTCTTCCGCCACGGGGCGCTCTGGCAGTTGATGCTCGCGGCATTTCTGCTCTTTCGCCTGTTCGACATCATCAAGGTCCCCCCTGCGCGACAGATCGATCGGAGCATGCAGAGCGGCTGGGGAATCCTGCTGGATGACCTCGTGAGCGGCGCTTACGCCGCGCTGGTCCTCCATGTGCTCCTCTGGGTCGGGCTTTTCCCCCCATGAAAGCAAGGCTCCGGGAAAACCTCCACA
>DAIQOB010000015.1:0-16799 GCA_036788075.1 Syntrophobacteraceae bacterium | reverse complement strand
GATAATATCGTGGCTGTGAAGGAAGCGGCGGGAACCATGAAGCAAATCACGGACATTATCGCACTCTGCGGTGAGGACTTCGCCGTTTTATCGGGAGAGGACTATCTCACTTTCCCGCTTCTCTGTGTCGGTGGGAAAGGCGTCATTTCCGTGGTCTCAAATATCGCTCCGCGTGATATGGCAGATCTGTGCAACCTTTATTTTGAAGGGAAGCTGACCGAGGCACGTCGACTCTACTATCGCCTCCTGCCCCTGTGTCATGGACTTTTTTGCGAAACAAACCCTGCCCCTGTCAAGGCGGCGCTTGCCATGATGAAAAAGATCGAAAGCGAGGAGGTGCGCCTGCCCCTGGTCTCCTTGATGGAAACCAATCGTGCGGGCTTGAAGCGCAATCTGGAAGCATACGGGCTCATCTGAAAATTCTGGCGGCAATAACTCTTCGGTCACGGTCAGGCTTGACTGCATTGGCCCCGCCTACGGAGTGAAACCGCTTCGACATCGCCCTGTCATCAGGGCGCCGAACTGATCTACGGGGAGGACATCATGGTCCGCGCAGTTGTGGCCGGCATAGCCGGCAGAATGGGTTCGCGCATCGCCCAGCTCATCCGCGAAACGGAGGGCATCGAGTTCGTGGGGGGATTCGAGCATCCGAAACACCCCCAAGTGGGGAAAGAAGTCTCACAGATCCTCGGGGGAAATCCCACCGGCCTGACCGTTTCAGGCACGATGGACGAAGTGCTGGGGGCTGCCGATGTCGTCATCGACTTCACCAGCGCCGCTGTCTCCTTGAACCACCTTCGCATTGCATCTCAGGCAGGAATAGCCATGGTGATCGGCTCGACGGGCTTTACGGCCGAGCAACTGGCAGAAGCCCGTCAGCTGGCTTCCAGGACGGCCTGCGTACTCACACCCAATATGAGCATGGGCGTAAACATTTTGTTCAAGCTGGTCGCCGACGCAGCCCGCCTTCTGGGAGACAGCTTCGACGTCGAGATCATCGAGGCGCACCATCGACTCAAGAAAGATGCCCCCAGCGGCACAGCCCTGAAGCTTGGTCAGGTTGTCGCTGAATCCCTGCAAAGGAACCTGGAAGAGGTTGGCGTCTATGCCCGACACGGACTCATCGGGGAACGAACCCCCAAGGAAATTGGAATCCAGACCGTGCGAGGCGGAGACATTGTGGGAGAGCACACCGTCCTGTTCGCGGGCATGGGTGAGCGCATCGAGCTCTCTCACCGTGCTCACAGCCGCGACAATTTCGCCCGTGGAGCCATTCATGCAGCCCAATGGGTCGTGAAGCAGCCCGCCGGGCTCTACGATATGCAGCAGGTCCTTGGAATTCAATGAGCAAGGACGCCGCTGATCTCCAACCCGTTCAATACAGTCGAGTAGGTTTGCAAAGTTCGAATTCTATGGGAGAGGTACTGATGGCATTTGAGAAGGCAGAACGACTGAAACAACTTCCTCCTTATCTTTTTAAGGAAATCGACCGGTTAAAAGCAGAACTCATCGCCAGGGGCGTGGATGTGATCAACCTGGGAGTAGGCGATCCGGATTTGCCCACCCCTAAACATATCATCGAAAAGCTCGAGGATGCCGCACAGGATCCCTCGAACCATCAATACCCCTCCTATTCCGGCATGAACGATTTCAGGGTCAGTGTTGCAGGCTGGTATAAGCGGCGTTTCGGCGTTGAGCTTGATCCACTGAGCGAGGTCATCACACTGATCGGTTCCAAGGAAGGCATTGCACACCTTCCCCTGGCTTTCATCAATCCCGGGGATCTGGCCCTGGTCCCAACGCCGGCATACCCTGTCTACCACGTCGGAACCATGTTCGCCGGTGGGGAATCCTATTTCATGCCGCTGGTGCGGGAAAACCGTTTCCTTCCCGACCTGGACGCCATCCCTGCCGACATAGCGCGCAGAGCGAAGCTCATGTTCATCAATTACCCCAATAACCCGACCGGAGCCACCGCCGAACGGGACTTCTACGAGAAGGTGATCGACTTTGCCAGGCAGTACGACGTCATGATCTGCCATGACGCCGCCTATACGGAAATGGGGTTCGGCGGCTACAGGCCCATGAGTTTTCTCGAGGTGCCCGGTGCGAAAGAAGTTGGGATCGAATTCCACTCCCTTTCCAAAACCTACAACATGACGGGCTGGCGTCTCGGGTTTGCCGTCGGCAACGCGGAAATTTTAGACGGCCTTGGCCAAATCAAGAGCAACATCGATTCCGGAGCATTCAACGCGGTTCAGTACGCAGGAATCGCTGCTTTGGAAGGGGATCAAAGCTGCGTGCAGGAGATGCAGAACATTTACCAGGAGCGGTTGAACGTTCTCATTGCAGGCCTCCAAAAGGCGGGGCTCCAGCCGGAAATTCCCAAGGCGACCTTTTATGTCTGGTGTCCCACGCCCCCGGGTTATTCCTCCAAGGACTTTTCATCCCTTCTCCTCGGGAAAGCCGGTATCGTCACCACACCCGGCAGCGGATTCGGTGAACCGGGTGAAGGGTATTTTCGGATAGCACTGACTGTGTCCAAGGAGCGCATCCAGGAGGCGGTCGAAAGGATTCAAAAGCTGTCCTTTTAGAAATCCTCAGTCATCGTCTTGCAAGTGCGGGAGATTGAGTCATCGCTGTAGAACAGGTTTTTATGGGTTTTGGGAGCAATCAAGGGGAATCCGTGCGCATTTGCCTGGAGGCCATCGAATGCTTCCGAAACCATCCTTTAATAAGCGTCTTGAAGGTATCTTCCCTTTACCGTACGCATCCTGTCGGCCTGATGGACCAGGAATGGTTTGTCAATGGGGCTTTTCTCTGTGAAACCCGGCTGAGCCCTCTCGACCTGCTTGATTTTTGTCTCCAGGTAGAGAGTCGGTTCGGCCGTGTCCGCCAGATCCGGTGGGGCCCGCGGACCCTCGACCTGGATATTCTCTTCTTCGGTCAGCAGGTGCTCGACCTTCCTCTGCTCCAGGTTCCCCACCCCAGGCTTCATGAACGGCGTTTTGTCCTGGTGCCTCTCGCAGAAATTGCCCCTTTTTGGAAGCACCCTCAACGACAAATGACCATTACCCAGATGCTGTCACACCTTTCCCCACGGGAAGGGGATCAAGAAGTCATTCGGATGGATATAAAATGATTCGTCTTTTGATTTATGGTTTATTCATATACGTGATCTATCGGCTCATCAAATCCAAGGGAATTTCTTTTTCAAAACAGATGGGCATGGACAGGAGACCGCCCTCCTCGCCTGATGAAACCGAATTGATTCAGGACCCTCAATGCGGAGCCTATTTCCTGAAGCAAAGCGGTGTCGCCGGAGAGAGCAAAGGGCAGATCCTGTATTTTTGCAGCCGGGATTGTAAAGACAAGTATATGAAATCCCATGAATCATAGTTGATATGAATGCCTTGGTGGAATCCAACCCCGCAGCTTCCTGTCTTTGATGGTTTATCTTGTGAGCTGATTGTGTCATATTCCTCCAAGCTACCGACACAGGAGAATGATCGGCATGAAATTTTTCATCGATACCGCAAATCTTGACGAAATCAGAGAAGCGCATAGTTTGGGGATTCTTGACGGCGTAACGACCAACCCCTCCCTCATTGCCAAGGAAGGAATTTCCAATCGTGAAGCCTTTGAAAAACATATCAAGACCATTTGTGAGATGATCCAGGCTCCGGTGAATGCCGAAGCCGTGAGTGTGACCGCCCCGGAAATGTTTGCCGAGGGCAAGACCCTCTCGCAGATTGATCCTCATGTGGTCGTGAAGATTCCTATGACCACCGAGGGTCTGAAAGCCGTGAAGCAACTCACGGAGCACGGCATCAAGACAAACGTTACCCTTGTTTTTTCACCTTTACAGGCACTCATGGCGGCCAAGGCCGGAGCATCCTACATCAGCCCTTTTGTGGGGCGACTGGATGACATCGCCCACGACGGAATGGCCCTCGTGGAACAAATCATCGATATTTTCGCCAATTATCTGTTTGAAACCGAAATCATCGTGGCCAGTGTCCGAAATCCCATCCACGTGTTTCAGGCAGCCAAATTCGGCGCGGACATTGCTACCATCCCCTTCAAGGTGATTGAGCAATTGGCCAGGCATCCACTGACGGATATCGGTTTGACCAATTTTTTAAAGGATTGGCAAAAGGTTGAAAAGTGAAAGTGCTGATGGCCTTTCAGGCGGCCCCCCACACAAGGAGGACATACTGTGAGACTCTTGGCGTGCGCACCCGGTAGGTTTGTGCTGGCGATTCTCGTGCTGTCTGGTGCTGTTCTTTTCGACCCTGCGGCATCTCGTGCGGAGATTTACAAGTATGAAGATAAAGACGGCGTCATTCACTTCACCAATGTTCCCACGCAACCCGACTTCAAAACGCTTCCTTCTTTTCCTTTGAATGCTTATCCTCCCCGGGGACGACAAGCCAAGTACACGAAAATTCCTCCGACACGAGGGCTCTCTGCGGCTTGTGACATTACGAAACAGTCCAGCTACGATCGGCACATTTTTCTCGCCTGCAGGCGATACGACGTCAACCAGAACCTGGTCAAAGCGGTGATTCGGGCCGAATCGGCCTTCGACCCCTTTGCCGTTTCCCCCAAAGGCGCCATGGGACTGATGCAGCTTATGCCCGGGACCTCACGGGACCTGGGAGTCAATGACCCCATGGACCCCTACCAGAACATCGACGGAGGGGTTAGATACCTGAGGTTCTTGCTCGACCGTTTCAATGACGATATAATCCTCGCTTTGGCGGCCTACAATGCCGGTCCTGAAAATGTTCAAAAGCACGGCGGCGTGCCCCCTTACGACGAGACGAAAACCTATGTTCAACGCGTCATGGACTACTACTCCCGGTACAGTCAATAGAAGGGATTTGGAACGGCCGGAGAAATCCCTTTTCCCCAAAGGTTGAAGGACCTGATGACTCGAAGTGACTTTTCACGACAAAGCCTTACCACCCTGCCCAACGTGCTGACGTATCTCAGGATGGCTGCCATCCCCGTCATCATCGTTCTGCTCGTCTCCCCGGCGCCGGTGAAATCCCTCAACATCGCGTTTGTGCTTTTCGTTGTGGCCTCCATCACCGACTATTTTGACGGTATTTTGGCAAGGCGTCATAATCTTGTCACTTCCTTCGGCAAGCTCATCGACCCTCTGGCGGACAAGCTCCTGACTTCTGCAGTGCTCATTATGCTGATTCCACTGGAGAAAGTTCAACCCTGGCTTGTTTTTCTCATCATCGGTCGTGAAATCACCATCACAGGCTTGCGGTCAGTAGCAGCCAGCCACGGGCTCATTTTGAATGCCAGTCGCATGGGTAAGAACAAAATGATTTCCCAAACGGTCGCCCTGAGTCTCCTTCTCCTCTCTATTCCTTCCATGCAGGGATTCCTGGATGGTCTGGGTCTCTTTGTTCTCTGGGTATCGGTGGTTCTCAGCTACTGGTCGGGGATGGACTATTTCATGAGCTTCTACCAGGAGGCCAAACGACAGGAACAACAGGGGAATTGAAGGCAAAAGCACGATGCAGACGGACCCGTTTACCCTTCCCGAATATTTCCCTCCAGACTTTGACCTCCCTATCTTTAAGGACGCCCCACTTGTCAGGTTTTCCCCTGTCACACAACAGGGTGTCGCTCCCGACCAGTATCACGCAACCTCCATCTACCCTGAATACTTCCAGGTGAAAAAGGGTGTGTGGCAGCTCCTGACGTCATCCAGAATGGACTGTGTTGTCATTTTGGAGGAAGACGGCACTTTGTCTGTCAAGGAGTTTCGGCACCTACAGCCAGGGGAGCAGGTTGCCTGCGGGCGCGGTGAAAACGCCGAGGATGGGATTTACGTACATGCAGCAGCTTTCGGCTTCCCAGTTCTGAGCACCGAGAAGTTTGCCTTCCGAACTTATATCACCCGTGAAACCTCTTTCTCCATCGACTATGACGTGCTCTATCGCTTGCTGAATTTCGAAAAAGACAACGGATTCATCCTGTGGGTCCTTGGGCCTGCAGTCACCTTCGATAAGGATGCCCGAGAGGCATTCGTCGAAATTATCAACAACGGCTACGTTCATGGGCTTCTGGCGGGCAATGCACTGGCGGTCCATGATCTTGAAGCCGCACTTTTCAAAACGGCGCTGGGGCAAGAAATTTATTCCAAGAAACACAAGCGGCAGGGCCATTACAAGCATCTGGATACAATCAACAGGGTCAGGAGGCTGGGCTCCCTAAAGAAAGCCATCGAGCAGGGGAGCATCAGCGACGGCATCATGAAGGCCGTGCTGGAGAAGAACATTCCGTATGTGCTGGCAGGATCCATCCGGGACGACGGTCCCCTTCCGGAAGTCATCGCCGACGCTTACGACGCCCAGGATCAAATGCGCCTCCTGGCAAAACAGGCCACAACCGTCATCGCCATGGCGACCCAGCTTCATGCCATTGCCACCGGCAATATGCTTCCTGCGTATCACGTTTCCAGGGAGAATACCGTCAGACCTGTGTATCTATACATGGTCGATATGTCGGAGTTTGCAACAAGCAAGCTGGGAAGTCGAGGCTCCCAGACAGCACACTCCATTTTGACGAACGTTCAGGACTTTATCGTCACCCTCAGCAGGGGACTTGCAGAAAGGTGCCACTGAGGCCCGGGTTCCTTCAGGAATTTTGAGTATCAGTGCCGTTTGCAAAGAGGGGAAAATCGACTTCGCCGTTGTCTCCGTTCTCTTTGATCGCCAGAATCTCTTCCTTGATGGACAGAAAGGCATCCACGACGGCCGGGTCGAAGTGAGTCCCCCGTGAATCCTCGATGATGGCAAAGGCTTTCTTCAGGGAGAACGGCTGCTTGTAGGGTCGCATGGATGTCATGGCATCGAAAACATCGGCGATGGCCGTGATGCGACCCACCAATGGAATTTGCCTGCTGTGCAGGCCGTTGGGGTAGCCCTTCCCATCCCATCTTTCATGATGCGTCAGCGCAATGATTGCCGCCAGACTGATAAAGCCCCCGGAAGAACCCTCCAGTATCCTGGCGCCAATGAGGGTGTGTTGTTTCATGATTTCCCATTCTTCCTCTATCAACTTACCGGGCTTCAGGAGTATCCGGTCGGGAATCCCGATTTTTCCAACGTCGTGCATTGGCGCCGCATAAAGGATCCCTTCCACCGTTCTCTCGTTCAGTCCCATGCGCCGCCCCACTGCGGCAGCGTATTCACTCATGCGCTTGATGTGTCCGCCGGTGTTTTCATCCCGGTATTCAGCCGCTCGGCAAAGGCGATAAATGGTATCCAGAGAGGCCTCTTTGAGCTTGCTGTGAGCCTCGTGGAGCTTTTTTGTAGCCCGCCTCAACTCCTGGGTGCGCCTGTTGACCTCGTCCTCAAGCTGTCGCTGATGGTGGAGCATATGGTCATGATAGGCTTTGACCTTGACGAGTGAGCGAACCCTCGCCTTCAGTTCCATCCAGTCAACAGGTTTGGTGAGAAAATCGTCCGCCCCCAGATCCAGGGCACGAACACGATGCTCCAGCTCCCCCTGCCCTGTCACCATGACGATGGGAGTGAATTTTGTCTCTTCCTGATTCCGCAGGCGTGTCAAAACCTCAAATCCGTCCATCCCCGGCATGTTGATGTCGAGGAGGACGACATCGTAGTGTCCCTCCCGAGCCATTTGAATCGCCTCGGTTCCTTCGCCGGCGATACTGACCTGGTACCCGAGGGGAACCAGGAAGTCGTGCATCAAAAACAAGTTTTGATACTCGTCGTCCACAACGAGGATTTGAGGAACTTTATTCATTGTTTCCTTACTCCCGGGAACCCCGACCGAAAGAAATCCAATGGCTGACAGCGAATCGACAAAGGTCTTCATTCCTGCAGCCTGTTGTGCTGGGGAGATTTGACCGCCAGAGCGCGTTGGACGCTCTCTGCCAGCGTGCGAAATATGATGGGCTTTTGGAGTATTTCCCGTATACCGATGGCTCTGGCTTTCAGAAGAGTTTTTTCATCGGCCAGGCCAGTACAAAGTACGATGGCTATATCCGGTCTGATGCGAAGGCATTGCATCGCCATATCAAGACCTGTCATGTCCGGCATGGCCAGGTCCGCTATGATGAGATCAAAGTCATCCGCTTGCTCCGTGAACATCTTCAAGGCCTGGACGCTGCTGTTCAGCCCCAAAACGCGATAACCCAGGTGTGTCAGCATCTTTTTCCCAATGTCGACCAAGGCTGTCTCATCGTCCACCAGGAGAATGTGCTGTGATCCGCTGGGGAGCGGAGTCGCCGTTGCCCTGTCCAACTCAGGAGCAGGTAGAATCCTGGGCAATACCACGTGAAAAGCGGCTTTCTGATCCAGCGTATTTTCCGTACGGATATCTCCGCCTAAAACCTTTGCGATCTCAACAGCTTCATCAAGACCAACTTCCATGGAGCAGTAGTCTTCAACATCGATACGCCTGGGATCAAAGCCCCCATCGAGTAGATCGAGGTCTGCTCGATCCCCCGGATAGGTGATCGTCATCTCAAGATAGAGCCCTTCGGGCAAGCCGGGGTAGAGGAAAGAGAAATTTTCATTGTAACGAATCTCGTCGAGACCAATCTGCAGTGCCCCCCCTTTTTCACGAATGGATTCCGCGGCGTAAGAGCACAGAATCATGAGTAACTGGTGTATTTGAAATGGAGAGGCCAGCACGGTGTCCCATCCAGCGGGAGTTGCCTTGAGCTTTTCGTGGATGGGAATATGGGAGGGAATGGAAGCCCTCAGGAACTTAAGGATTTCTTTGATAATGGGTATAAGCTGAATGGGCGATGAAGTCTCTTCGCCCTTGCGACTGAAGGTCAAGATTTGTTTTACCAGATCCTTGGCACGATAACCGGCTTTGAGAACCTCCTCGAGGTTCCGATGAAGGGAGGATCCCTCAGGCACATTCATGAGGGCCATTTGTGTATAGCCAAAAACAGCCGACAAAATGTTATTGAAATCATGGGCTATTCCTGCCGTCATCGTTGCAATGGCCTGCATTTTGCGCACTGCTTGATATTGCTTCCGAAGGCGCTTCTCCTCTGCTGCATCCCTAACGATCCCTTCGAAGCCCACGATCCTGCCGGATTCGTCTTTAACGGCTACAGCATTTTCTTCGATCCAGATCCTGTGACCGCTGCTGTGAGTCCAGAATGTTTCAAAACTGAATACCTGCCCCTCCAGTTCCATCTGCTTCCACCAACCCTCATTAAAGGTTGAATCCGAGTTGAGACTGAAGCGGTTGACATTCAACAGGGCGTCACGGTTCCCATAGCCGAGCAATTCGATCAGGGCATCAATCACGTCGCTGAAGCGGCCCTCAACATTTGCGCGATAAATCCCCAGGGGAGCACGATGGAAGAGCTCCGTGAATCGCCACTCGGTAGGAAAAGCAGAGCACGGGGAATTGGAGGGAAAAGATTGATCAGCAACTTCTTTTTGCATTCGAAGTCCTTATGCCTGGCCCATCCGGTACGGCGAGGACACGCTCTGCCCCCAATCAACGAAAAGTCCATGGCATTCTCATCAAGTCAGCAAACTTGCATCTGAGGCTATAACGGCCAAAAATATCCCTGCTATGTATGCCCCATGATGCGCAAGCTTCCTCTTGCCTTCGGCAATCGAACGAAATTGCTTAAATCAAAATTGGTGCCGGGATGGAGGCGAGTACCACATGAAACCTCCAATACCCGCTAACAGGCATTTCCATTACGTCATTTCTCGAATTCCGTTCCAGCTTCCCCCTGTAGTGCGGACTGGATGTCTTCTATGGAGGCAATGACAACCCGCTTTCCTCCGTTTTCCAGGAATTGAATGGCGGCTTCGACCTTTGGCCCCATGGAACCCTCCGGAAATTCACCTTCGGCCAAATACCTGCGAGCATCCTGCAATCCAAGGCGCCGGAGAAAATGCTCCCCGGGTTTACCATAGGACAGGGCAACCCCCGGTACATCCGTTGCCATGATAAATAAATCGGCTCCGATTTCCTCCGCCAGCCTTGCACTGGCCAGATCCTTGTCGATCACCGCATCAGTCCCGTGAAACATGCGGCTTTCCTTGATCACGGGGATTCCACCGCCTCCACACGAGATGACGATGAAGCCCATTTCGATGAGGGCATTGATTTCACGTTTTTCCACGATGCTGATGGGTTTCGGAGAAGCGACAACCCTTCGATAGCCCTTGGATGTTTTTACCGTGGGGTAAGGAAGTCCCGCCGCCGCCTCTTCTGTAAAAGCCGGTCCAATGGGCTTTGAGGGATGCTGAAAAGCGGGATCATGCTCATCGACCAGAACGTAGCTGAGGACCGTCAGGAACCGTTGTTCAATATCCAGGCCAAGCTTCATGAGCTCATTGTCGAGGGTCGATTCTATCATATAACCGATTTGACCCTGAGTCTGCGCCACCAGGATCTCCAGGGGAAGACGGGGAAGGGCATCGCAGCATTCCTGCTGCAGCAGAAGGTTGCCCACCTGAGGGCCATTGCCATGGGTAATGACAATGCGATAGTCACGCGAAAGATGAGCGACCTGGCTCAGTGGAATTCTGAGATTCTTGAACTGCTCCTGAACGCTACCCACCTCTCCTTTGCGGATCAGCGCATTGCCACCCAGGGCCACGACCAAAATATCTTTCTTCGACGGACTGTGGGCAGGTCTTTTCATGAGATGCCCTCACAAAGACTGTTTCAGCTTGCTTTAACCGCGGCAACCGCTCAACTGTTCCAGGGCCAGCATGAGGGCCTGTGTGCCGCTCTTCCCGTGCCCCTGCGCTTTGACAGCCAGATAGAGTTGATGCACCAGTGCGAGGCCCGGGAGCACGATTCCCATGGCTGCCGCCTCTTTCAGAGCAATGCCCATATCCTTGATGAAGTGCTCCACGAAAAAGCCCGGATTGAAATCTCTCTTGAGGATACGGGGAGCCAGGTTATCCAGGCTCCAGCAACCCGCAGCACCGCCTGCGATGGAGCGAAGGGTCTGTTCCAGGTCCAGTCCCGCCCGGTGTCCGTAGAGCAACGCTTCGCACACACCGATCATCGTTCCGGCAATTACAACTTGATTGCACATTTTTGTATGTTGCCCCGTTCCCGGAGCCCCGTGGAAGACGATATTTTTTCCCATCGCCTGGAGGAGGGGCAAAACCACCTCAAAGGTTTCCAATTCTCCGCCAACCATGATGGAAAGGGAGGCATTGCGTGCTCCAACATCCCCCCCCGATACCGGTGCATCCAGAGCATGCACCCCTTTTTGCCGGGCGACCTCGTGAATTTCACGACTTAGAGCCGGTTCCGTGGTCGTCATGTCCACAAGAATATCCCCCGCCTTTGCTCCCTGCAGAATGCCCAACTCCCCCAGATACACTTCCCGCACATCCTGCGGGTATCCCACCATGGTGAAGACAACGGAAGAGCTCCTGGCCACCTGGCAGGGAGATTCCGCCCACGTCCCCCCCGCAGAAAGGAGGGGGCGAGCCTTCTCCCGGGTGCGGCTGTAAAGCGTCACCCGGTAGCCCTTCTGCAGGAGATGCCCGCACATGGAAAGTCCCATGACGCCGGTCCCAATCCAGCCGATAGGGGTATTCTGTGACACTGATCCTCTTTTTGGAGTTTCATCGGTCATGGTGCAATCCTTTGGTAATTTGCAGAGAGAGACTGAAGGCCCTGGAGCTGGACTGGGCATCCCTCGGACGACCACCGGCCCATGGCTAAAAGGCTCCATGAGCCCGAATCCGCCTCAACAGAACCTCCTCCAAGTCAGGAGAAGAATGATCCTTGTATTCGTATCGTACTCTCAGTGTCGGCTTGTTGATCGTCAAGAGATGCTCCAGATGGATAGGAGTGGCAAAAAGCACGATATCGCAGGATGCCGCGTTGACTGTTGCCTGCAGGTCGGCGATCTGTCGACCGCTGTAACCCATGGCGGGAAGGGCTTCCCGGATGTGAGGATACTGCTGCAGGACCTCGCCGATGCTGCCTTGAGCATACGGGTGGACATCGACGATCTCGGCGGCTCCAAATTGACGCGCTGCAATCGTTGCAGCACCAAAGGACATTCCTCCGTGAGTCAACGTCGGGCCGTCTTCCACCACCAGGACTCTCTTGCCCTGGATCTGATCCGGATCGTCTACGGAGACCGGGGATTCAGCCAGGACGATATCGGCCTTAGAAGCGAAGCGTTCGATATTTTTTCGCACCTGTTCCACATTTTCGGGCAACGCCGTGTCGATCTTGTTGATGACCGCAATATCCGCCATCAGGAGATTGGTTTCTCCGGGATAGTAGAGCAGCTCATGCCCCGCGCGGTGCGGGTCGAACACGACCACATGGACATCCGGGTAGAAGAAGGGCGTATCGTTGTTCCCTCCGTCCCACACAATGACATGGCAAGGGCTTTCCTCCTCCGCCGACCTGAGGATCCGCTCATAATCCACCCCCGCATAAACCACAATTCCCATGTCAATGAGCGGCTCATATTCTTCCCGCTCTTCAATCGTACAGTGATGGAGATCGAAATCGTCATACGATGAAAACCGCTGAACGACCTGTTTTGTCAGGTCTCCGTAGGGCATGGGGTGGCGCACCACCACCGCCTGTTTTCCATGCTCATGCAGAATACGACAGATCTTGCGGGTGGTTTGGGATTTGCCGCAGCCCGTGCGTACGGCACAAACGGCAATCACGGGCTTCTTCCCTTTGAGCATCGTATAGGTGGCGCCCAGGAGAATAAAGTCCGCTCCTTCGGACATGGCAATGGAGGCCTTGTGCATCACTTCTACATGAGAAACGTCGCTGTACGAAAAAGCAACCAGGTCCACGCGGTTGTCGCGAATGATCTTCGCCATTTCTCTTTCGGGGTGGATGGGAATGCCTCCAGGATACAACCTGCCGGCCAGTTCCGGAGGATAGAGACGTCCTTCGATATCCGGTATCTGAGCTGCTGTAAAGGCCACGACTTCATACCGCGGATTTTCTTTGAAATATACATTGAAATTGTGGAAATCTCGGCCGGCTGCGCCGACGATGATCACCTTTTCCACCATGACTGTCCCCTTTCGTTGAAGAAACCAGGTAGAGCAGCACTTGTATGGCCAGGAGCATTCCACAGAGAGGATAACATGTTACAGCGGAGTTTTTTCAAAATGATAAGAAAAAGCGGGACCCCTGTCCCAGTGGAGTCAGGAGGGCTCACTGGAGGAGCCACATCTCCAGGAAGGTGATTGATCGAGTGATCTTTCAAGGCGCAGCAGGAATTCTTCCCTGGGGATTTCGCGAGCGCCGAGACTCTGTAGATGGGACGTGGTTACCTGGCAATCGATCAACTCGAACTGAAGATCCTGGAGATCCCGCACCATTTGTACGAAGGCTGCCTTCGAAGCGTCCGTCCTTTCCGTAAACATGGATTCTCCAAAAAAGACCTTTCCCAGGGCAACTCCGTAGAGCCCTCCCACGAGTCGCCCTTCATGCCAGCTTTCCACAGAATGAGCATACCCCATCTTGTGAAGCTGGTGATAGGCCTGAATCATCTCTGGCAAAAGCCAGGTGTCCTCCCCCTTCTTCGTGCGCACATCGGCGCAGCGCTGAATGACCTCTCGAAAGGCCTTATCCCACGTCACGTGAAAGCTTCCTTTCCTCATAACCCGCTGGAGGCTTCTGGCGATTTTCAATTCCTCGGGAAAAAGCACCAGCCGTGGGTCGGGGGACCACCATAAGATAGGGGTTCCCTTGGAAAACCAGGGGAATATCCCCATACTGTAGGCAAGAATCAAACGCTCTGGAGATAAATCCCCCCCCACCGCCAGCAAGCCGTCCTGCTCAGCAAGCTCACACGGTGGGAAGAGAAGCTCCTCACTCAAACGAAAAACCGGCATGATCGTTCACACAGGCGTCAGGCAGGGGCCACAGCGGTCGGTGCGCTCTTTGCCTTCACCGGCTCATTTCTCGGCTTCACAAACTCAAAGGTGAGGTTTTGGCTCTTCACGACCTGTTCGCCGAGACTCGAAAAATCGTCGGGACGGTCAATACGCACGGTACCCCCTTCCTGCAACCGACCGAAAAGAATTTCTTCCGCCAGGATGTCCTTGACCTCCGACTGGATCAGGCGCGCCAGGGGGCGAGCGCCGAAAACCGGATCGTACCCTTTCTCGGCAAGCCAGAACCGGGCTGCAGGAGTCAGTTCCAGGCGGACCTTCTTTTCCGTCAACTGTGTCTCCATCTCCTGGATGAATTTGTCGACAATCTTTTCCATGATGTCGATGGAAAGACCGTTGAAGGATATGATGGCATCAAGTCGGTTTCTGAATTCGGGACTGAACAGGTTTTCTACCGCTTTCATGCCCTTCCCCGCACGAGTGTCCGTTTCATTGGCACTGAACCCGATGGACGCACTGGACATCTCACGAGCACCGGCATTGGAGGTCATGAGCAGCACAACATTGCGAAAATCCGCCTTCTTTCCATTGTTGTCCGTCAGGGTAGCATGGTCCATGACCTGGAGCAGAATACTGAAGAGATCCGGATGGGCTTTTTCGATCTCATCCAAAAGCAGCACGGTATAGGGTTGTTTACGGATAGCATCCGTCAGCAGTCCCCCCTGGTCGAAACCGATATAGCCGGGAGGAGCGCCGATGAGTCGGGCCACGGTATGCTTTTCCATGTATTCGCTCATGTCGAACCGCAGGAAGTTGACTCCCAGCACCCGCGCCAACTGCTTGGCCACCTCTGTTTTCCCCACTCCCGTCGGCCCGATGAGGAGGAATGATCCAATGGGTTTTTCAGGGATTCTGAGTCCAGCCCGGGAACGTTTTATGGCCCGTGTCAAAGCTTCCACAGCTTCGTCCTGGCCAAAAACACTCCGGCTCATCTCCTCTTTCAGGTTCTGCAGCCTCAACTGATCCGAAGACGATACACTGCGGGGAGGGATCTTGGCAATGCGCGCCACCACCTGCTCGATGTCCTTGGGCCCCACCACACGCCTCAAGCGCTTGTCCTTCTTCAAAAGAAGGCTCGCTCCCGTTTCGTCGATCACGTCGATAGCCTTGTCCGGGAGGTAGCGGTCGTTGATGTGCCGATTGGACAGTTCGGCAGCGGCCCTCAACGCGGCATCGGTATAGCGGACGTTGTGATGCTTCTCGTAGGATGCTTTCAGCCCCAGGAGGATCTGGTAGGTTTCGTCCACGGAAGGTTCTCGGATCTCAATGCGCTGGAACCGGCGGCTCAAGGCCCGGTCCTTTTCAAAGTGGTTCTTGTACTCCTCGTAGGTCGTAGACCCAATGCAACGGAAACCGCCCACCGCCAGAACCGGCTTCAGAATATTGGAGGCATCCATGGACCCGCCGCTTGTGGCTCCAGCCCCCACGACCGTATGAATCTCGTCAATAAAAAGGATGGCTCCGGGCTTCTTCTTCATTTCCTGGATCACCCCTTTGAGGCGCGCTTCGAAATCGCCCCGGAACTTGGTCCCGGCCAGCAGGGCCCCCATATCGAGAGCGTAGATTTCCACTCCAAGGAAGGCCTCGGGGACCTTCCCCTGGTGAATCCTCAATGCCAGGCCCTCTGCAATGGCTGTTTTCCCGACGCCGGGATCCCCCACAAAGATGGGATTGTTTTTCGTACGCCGTCCCAGGACCTGCAGTGTTCTCAGGATCTCATCCTCACGCCCGATGAGGGGATCGATCAATCCGTCAGCGGCCTTCTGAATGAGATTCACCGTAAAGCTCTCGAGGGCTCCGGCTTTGCGCGTCTCCTGCGGATTGCCCGGTGCGGCGGGAGGTGGAAGCCTTTCCTCGAAATCCTCTTCCTCCGGCTCACCCATCTTGGAAATTCCATGGGAGATATAGGTGAGGATGTCCAGCCGGGAAATCCCCTGGGATTTCAGAAAATAAACCGCATAGGAATTATCTTCGTAGAACATGGCGGCCAGGATGTCACCGGCATCCACTTCCTTCTTTTCTGCCCCATGCACATGCATGATGGCACGCTGGAGCACTCTCTGCACACCCATGGTCTGGATGGGATCCTGTGTTTTGCCTTCCGGAAGGATTTCGACTCGTTCGGCAAGATATTGCTCCAGTTGGGCCTTCAGCCTCTCCAAATCTGCACCACAATGATGCAGAATGCGCCTCCCCGTCTCATCGTGCAGAATGGCGTAGAGAATATGCTCAAGGGACAGAAATTCATGCCGCCGACTCTTGGCTTCTTTTATGGCTGCCGCAAAAGCGAGCTCTAGTTCTTTGTTGATCATTTATGCTTCTTCCATGCTGCATTGTAATGGGAATCCATTTTTCCTTGCCAGATGATGCACCAGCTCAACTTTCGTTTCGGCAATTTCCGCAGGGAAGATTCCGCAAACTCCCGTTCCATTCTTATGGACCAACAACATGATATGTGTAGCTTCCGACGGGGACTTGTGGAAAACCTTCTGGAGAATTTCCACTACAAATTCCATCGTCGTATAATCATCATTATGAAGCAGAACCTTGAACATGGGAGGCTCTTCGAGCTCTTCCTCCAGGCTGCTTTGAAGCTCTTCCCCAAAATCCGGATGGTGTTCGCTCATCCTGTTTGCCCCCGTGCCATCATGCTTTATGGTGCTGACTCGATCTGCTTCTTGACCTTTTTCTAATAATCAAGAATAACTTTTTCCACTAAACTGTCAAGTTGGCGACCTTCATGGCACCCTGCCGCAATACCCGCGTCCAGGAAAGTTCGAAAGGAGAAATATATATGCCCGGCAACACATTCGGCCATCTCTTTCGCATCACCACCTGGGGAGAGTCTCATGG